>CAMWWJ010000090.1 GCA_947177925.1 uncultured Lachnospiraceae bacterium | reverse complement strand
GTGCCCAATCATCCTGCAGTAGAATAAATTCCCTGTTTTTAATTTCTTCTACCAGTAAATACTCCTTTGTATCTGTAGGCATTTTTTTCTTTGTAAGAAGCTTATTGATATATCTCTTCAATGCCGCATAAATGACCGCAAAGGTAGGCACTCCTACTGCCATTCCCAATATTCCAAAAAAACCTCCGAATATGGTAATGGAAAAAATAACCCAAAAAGAAGATAAGCCCGTAGAATTTCCCAAAATCTTCGGTCCCAGCACATTACCATCAAACTGCTGTAAAACAAGAATAAAGAGCAGGAAATAGATTGTCTGGGCCGGATTTACCATTAAAATAAGGATAGCGCTGGGTATTGCTCCCAGATAAGGTCCAAAAAACGGAATCACGTTCGTAATTCCCACTATAACACTGATCAGGGCTGGATATGGGAAATCAATCAGTGTCATTCCAAAGAAACATAAAATTCCAATAAGAAGAGAATCTATGATCTTCCCGATAATAAATCCTCCAAAAGTACGATCTACAAATCGAACATCCTGGATAAAATTATTGGCATTTTCTTCATTGAACAAGGCATAAATGATTTTTTTGCCTTGTCCCGCAAATAATTCCTTGCTGCCTAATACATAAATAGAAATAATGAATCCAAGTATAAAATTCCACAAAAATTTTGCAACGCCAATTACACTAAGGGAAATTTCTTTAATCAGTACATTTACTTGTGGCATAACCTTCTGATTCAGCCATATCTCCATTTCTCCCGAGTATTTGGTAATTAAGTCCGTCAGAAAGGTTTCTACCTTTATATTATTTGCAAGCGTTTCCTGAATCCAACGTTCCAGATTACTGATATATACTGGAAACTGCAGAATAATACTCTGGATACTCTTAATAATCTGCGGAATCACCATGGAAAAAAAGCCATATATTATGCTGATAAAAAGCAGCATCGTAAGAATAATGGAAAACGTCCTGATTCTCTTCTTCTCTTTTATGCCTATTGTTACTTCAAAATGATTATAAAGGGGAAAAAATATCTTTTTTTCCAAAGTATTCAATACTGGAGTCAATAGATATGCTAAAATAAGGCCGTCAATAAAGGGCATCAGCACACTTGTCAATCCGGAAAGAGCCGCCTTAATATTTGTGCCGTGAAATAGAAAATAGTAAAATACGATGGAGGAACAAATTGTTAAAAATGCTGTAATCCCCCAATATAGATACTTTTTATCCCAACGATATTTCATGAATCATGCCTCCGTTCACTTTTTGCTTCCTTAAAAAGAAGTTACTACTCTTTACCATTATAATGAACCAGCCAAAAAATAGCAATCCTAATTAAAAAATACTGTAAATTCTTTCAAAAAAATGTATAATAAAGAAGTGCCGTTTATTGAAACAATGATTACGAAATAAACAGCATCTATATAAGAACAGCCTGAAAGGATTTTAGATAGAAATGAAACAACAACAGCTATTAAGCTACACCAGAAGAGCTATAGACGATTATGAAATGATTGAAGAGGGAGATAAAATAGCCATTGGCATATCAGGCGGCAAAGACAGCCTTGCACTTTTATGTGCCATGAAGGGACTGCAGCGTTTTTACCCAAAGAGATTTGATATACATGCTATTACGATAGATTTAGGATTTGATAATCTGAATTTGAATGAAATCAGAAAGCTATGCGAGGATTTGGAGGTTCCCTACACTATAGTAGAAACAGAAATTGCCAAAATCATATTTGAGGACAGAAAAGAAACAAATCCCTGCTCTCTTTGTGCAAAAATGAGAAAGGGTGCCTTAAACGAAGAAATAAAAAAGCTTGGCTGCAATAAGGTTGCCTATGCCCACCACAAGGATGATGTGGTGGAAACAATGCTGTTATCATTGATTTACGAAGGAAGGTTTCATACCTTTTCTCCCAGAACCTATCTGGACAGAATGGATCTTACCGTTATCAGGCCTCTTATGTATGTGAATGAACTGGATGTAATCGGCTATGTAAAGCAAAACCATCTTCCGGTAGCAAAAAGTCCCTGTCCGGCTGACGGGCATACGAAACGGGAATATGTCAAACAATTATTAAAACAATTGACAGCTGAGAATCCTGGAGTAAAGGAGCGAATGTTTACAGCAATCGTAAAAGGAAATATGGAATCATGGCCCAGGCTTCAAAGATAAACCTTCCATATAGCGATTATGCAAACAAACAATGGAAAGAAAGGCAAAAAATGGAAAATAAAAATTATCACGATCAGCAAAACATTACCAACTTAATAAAGCTTAGAGAAATCATTCCTTCTCTTCCAGGATTTTGCAAGCAGTTCTTCCGGGGAATCGAAAACAATACATCTTCCAGGACCCGATTAGGTTATGCCCTGGATTTGCGGATTTTTTTTGAATTTTTAAAGGAAACTAATTCTTCATTAAAAAATACAGAAATTACAAAGTTCCCCCTTTCTCTTTTAGACTCTCTTACCAGAGAAGATATTGAAGAATATTTGGAATACTTATCTTACTATAAAAAGGACGGAAAGGAATATACCAATGATGAACGTGGAAAATCCAGGAAGCTGGCAAGCTTAAGAAGCTTTTATAATTATTATTTTACAAGCGAACTGATAGAAAAAAACGTAGCAGCCCTTGTGCCCATGCCAAAGCTTCATCAAAAGGAAATTATCCGTCTTGATCCTGATGAGGTAGCCGCTTTATTGGATGCAGTGGAAACAGGCGAAAATCTTACTGCCAGTGAAAGGAAATATCATAATAAAACAAAGGTGCGGGATTTGGCATTACTGACTCTTTTATTGGGCACTGGTATTCGTGTTTCAGAATGTGTAGGTCTTGATCGAAAGGATGTAGACCTGAAAAATGGCGGCATAAAAATCCGGCGGAAAGGCGGTTATGAAGCAGTTGTTTATTTTGGTGATGAGGTGGAGGAGGCACTTTTGCCCTATTTAGAGCAAAGAGAACATATGATTCCATCAGACGGACACGAAGATGCACTATTCCTTTCCATACAGAATAAACGAATCAGCGTCCGAAGCGTGGAGAAGCTTGTAAAAAAATATGCCAGCCGTGTCACAAGCTTAAAAAAGATTACGCCCCATAAGCTAAGAAGCACCTATGGTACAAGCCTGTACCGGGAAACAGGAGATATTTATCTGGTAGCCGATGTGCTGGGACATAAAGATGTCAATACAACGAAAAAGCATTATGCAGCCCTGGAAGAAGAACGAAGAAAGAAAGCGGCAGGCGCCGTAAAATTAAGAAAGGACTGAACACGCCCGGGTTCAATCCTTTCTGATATACTTAAATGCTTTCTTTCTTTTTTACTTCCTCAAAGTCCTGAATAAACTGCTTAATCAGTTTTACAGTACCGTCTATTCCCAGAACGGAGCTGTTAACAGTCAAATCATAACTGGCAGCCATCCCCCACTTTTTGGAGCTGTAATAATTGTAATAGCTTTGTCTTTGCTTATCCTTTTTTAAAATCATATCCTTTGCTTTTGCTTCCGACAAATTGTACTTTTCCATAATGCGCTTTATTTTCACGTCCATATCTCCCTGAATAAAAACGCTCAGCACATTTTCATAATCTGCAAGGGCATAATCCGCACATCTTCCTACAATAACACAGCTTCCCTCCTGAGCTATTTTCTTAATGGTATCATATTGGGCAAGAAATATCTTCTGACTGATGGGCATATCTACCAATGCAGCAGAATTGTATCCAAAGGAATAAGTATCCATGACCAGATTATATAAAAAGCTGTTTGTGGGCCTCTCATCATGGGCATGAATCATTTCTTCACAAAATCCACTTTCCTTTGCTGCCCTTGTAAGCAACTCTTTATCATAAAAAGGAATTCCAAGCTCATTTGCAAGCTTATTGCCGATTTCCTTTCCTGCCGACCCAAATTGCCTTCCTATAGTAACAATCGTATTCATATAAGCGCCCTCTTTCTATCCGGCATCCACCCTTGCGAGAGGAGTGCCTTATTTCAAATTGCTAAAATAATATACTAATATTATATAAAAATTGTGCAAAAAGTACAATACTTTTCCAGCGTAAACTTTATGAAATTTCTGACCTTCTAATAAAATATCCTCCATTTTCTTTCAGCCATTTTCTTCTAGCCTTATAATCTGGTAAAACCTCCTGTACGATTTTCCAAAATTCCGGCGAGTGGTTCAACTGCTTTAAATGTGCCAGTTCATGTACAACAACATAATCCAGTATTTCTTCCGGCATGAGAATCAAACGCCAGTTGAAATTTAAATTTCCCTTCCTGCTGCAGCTTCCCCAACGGGTCGTCTGATCCTTGATTGCAATCCTTTCATAAGAAACATCCATGCATTTGCTGTAAAATTCCGACTTTTTCAAAAAAATCTTTCTTGCCTCTTTCCGATATTCTTTTATTTCTTCCTCACTGAATGCCGGGATATGATGTTCCTTTTCATCTTCCATCCGCAAGAATGCAGCTTCAATCCAATCCTTATTTTCCAAAAGTACATTTTCAATAAATTTTTTAGATGTAAAATAAGGAGCTTTTACTTTTACAATTCCTTCCTCTAAAACCCGGATTCCAATAGATTTCCTCTTTGAATAAGTGATTTCCGGATAAATCGTTTTACTGCCCAATATCAGTTTCATGCTTTTTGCTGATTGTTTCCTTTCTTTTCAGTGGGATTTGAGAACTTGTAATAAATGAGAAAAATATTCCGGCAGAGGTGCCTGAAATTCCATATACGTTTCCGTTAACGGATGAATAAAGCCAATACTGCCGGCGTGAAGCGTCTGCCCCTGCAGCCGGAATTTAGAAGCCCTTTTGCCGTACACCTCATCTCCCAGCAAAGGATGGCCAATGCTTGTCATATGAACGCGGATTTGATGAGTTCGTCCGGTTTCCAGCTGACAGGAAATATACGTGTATCCGTCAAAACGCTCCAGAACCTTGTAATGGGTAACAGCAGGCTTTCCGTTCTTTTCATTAATACACATTTTCTTTCTGTCAAAAGGATCTCTTCCTATGGCTCCTTCCACAGTACCCTCTTCCTCTTTTATGGCGCCATGGACAATGGCATAATACTTTCTTTGTATGGAATGCGCTTTTAACTGAGCCGCTATGTGATTATGGGCAGTATCGCTTTTACATACAATCAGTGCACCTGTTGTATCCTTATCGATTCGATGCACGATTCCAGGCCGCAGAATACCATTGATGCCTGACAGATTTCCTTTACAATGATACAATATGGCATTTACCAAAGTGCCGCTGTAATGTCCCGGAGCCGGATGGACCACCATATCCTTTGGCTTATTTACAATAAGAAGCGCTTCGTCCTCATAAAGAATATCAAGCTCTATGTTTTCAGGTTCAATATCAGGCTCTACCGCTTTTGGAATGGAAAATAAAATACGGTCCCCTTCTTTTACCCGGTAACTGGCTTTTACCGGCACTCCATTTACAAAAAGCTGCTTTTCCTTAATAAGCTGCTGTACAAAAGAACGAGATAAGGCAGCTACCTCTTCGGTAATTACCTTATCCACCCGTTCTTCTTCCTGTTCAATTGTAGCCGTAATACATATCTCTTCCATTCCGTTCCCCGGTTCCACTAAAATTTCAATTTGCTATTATCCATACGGATTTTTAAAAACTGCAGGTCTTCTTCCTTATAGTAAAACAAATATAGCCATATAAGAAATATAGTTCCAATCGTCACACAAATATCCGCCACATTAAAGACTGGAAAATCAATCAGCTTAAAATAAAAGAAATCCACTACATAATTGTAACGAAGCCGATCAATCATATTGCCGCAGGCACCTGCCGAAATCAATACAAGGCTAATATGGGTGTAACGGAATTTCTTCTCCAAAGGCGCTTTTACAAGCACAAATATAAATAATGTTAAAATCACGATTGCACTGAAAATAAAAAACATTTTCTGGTTCTGCAGCATTCCGAATGCAGCGCCTCTGTTTTCCAGATAATGCAATACGAATACATCCTTAATCAGTATAAAATTCGATCTTCCTTTTAAATACTTTACAGCCAGCATTTTGGAAATCTGATCACCGCTTATAAGCAGCACTACAAAGACAAAATCCAAAAAAAGCTGTATGGCTTTTTTTCCTTTCTTCATACATACCCATCCCTTTTTATGTCAGGGACCTACATCTCCTCTTCGTTAAAATATATTTCCTCAATGGCCGCCAGCATTTCTTCTTCCGTTACGGTAGTGTCGATAACAGCCTTTCCCACCTTCTTTAATAAAATAAACTTAATAGTTCCTGCCTGCATTTTCTTGTCGCTTTTTGTTAGCTTTAAAACTTCTTTTGGAACAATTTCGCTGATGGAAATAGGAAGATTGAAGGGGACGAACATATCCCTGATTTCATAATACTCTTCCATGGAAAGCATTTCTTTCTTCCATGAAATAAAGGCAGCCGCCACGATTCCAAGTGCGACGCACTCTCCATGTACCAGCTTGAAATCCATATATTTCTCAATGGCATGGCCGATTGTATGTCCCAGATTCAAAAGTGCCCTTTCGCCCTGCTCCGAAGGATCTTTTTCCACTACCATTTTTTTAATCTGGCAGCTTTTTTTCACTACCTCCTCCAGAGTATCCATATCCTTTTCAAAAATTTCATACATGCTTGAAATCAGCCACTCATAAAAAATCCTGTCCTTAATGAGCCCTGCCTTTAATACCTCTGCCATACCGGCATAATACTGCCTGTCCTCTAAAGACTTCAGTACGGACAAATTCATATAAACAAGCTTTGGCATATGAAATGCCCCTACCATGTTTTTATATGCCAAAAAGTCTACTCCTGTCTTTCCTCCGATGCTGCTGTCCACCTGGGCCAGAAGGGTTGTTGGAATCTGTACGAAATCAATTCCTCTTAAATAGGTTGCGGCACAAAATCCTGTTAAATCTCCTACCACTCCTCCACCAAGAGCAACCAGCATATCCTTTCGGTCAAGCTCTTCTTTTATAAGGAACTCATAAACATCCTGTACGATAGATAAGTTTTTATTTTCTTCTCCTGCTGGAAAAGTAAAGAGGACACATTTTTTGCTGACCTTTGAAAGCAGCTCCTTTACCTGTTCTCCATACAACTTTCCTACATTGGAATCCGTTATGATACACAGCCTTTTTTCCATGGAACCTAGCGTTTCAAATTCTTTTCCCAATTGATTAAAATCCCGTTCGAATACAATATCATAACAGGGCTTTTTCTCTTTATTGACAGTTAATCGGTTTGTCTGTTCCGTTGTCTGATTCATATTCCTCTCCTTCTTCATTTCCCAAGAAAAAAGGGTGCCAATCACACCCTTATCCTTCTATAATATGTAAACCTTTTTCTTTTATAATGTACTGTTAAAAGATGGTACATCAAAAGAACCAGTTAATATTTCCTGGAAATCACCGGAAATATCCACACTTGCCGGAGTAATGATAAAAATATAATGGGAAATCTTTTGTAAATTGCCTGCAATGGCAAAGCAGGAACCAGAAGTAAAATCAATGATTCTCTGGGCCACATCCACATCCAGACCTTCCAGATTCAGCACAACTGTCCGGTTTGCCAGCAATGTTTCTGTAATTTCCCTTGCATCCTCTACTGTAGTAGGTTTAATTACACATACTTCCATACCATTCACCCCTGCCCTTCTGCTCTGCTTCATAGGAGTTACCTTTGGAGATGGCTTTACCTTTGGCTTGTCCTCCATAAAATCATCAAAGTCATCCTCTTCTTTTACAACAGCCTTCCTCTTCGGTCTTTCTTCTATTTCGTCATCATAATAATCATCATATAAATCATCATCTTCTTCATCGTTTAATTTCATTGCATTTAGAAACTTGTCCATTACACCCATTTTTAAAGCTCTCCTTATATTCCCCTGCCTGAAAGACAGATATTATTTATACAATATAGCTTCTTTCTCCAAAAATACCGGTACCCACTCTTACGAAATCCGCACCTTCTTCCACGGCTATTTCATAATCGCCCGTCATACCCATAGAAAGATACTCTATAGATACATTATCAATGCTTTTTCGCATTATGTCAACAGATAATTGCCTCAGTTTTCTAAAATATTCTCTGTTGTCCTGAGGATTTTCTACAAATGGTGCAATCGTCATATAGCCTTTCACACAAATATTGGGCAGTTTTGCAATTTCCATTGTTAAATCACAGGCTTCCTCAGGTCTGCATCCAAATTTACTTTCTTCTCCCGCCACATTGACCTCAATCAGAATATTTACATGTACCTGCTTTTTCACGGCTTCCCGGCTGATTTCTTCCGCAAGCCTGAAAGAATCCACGCTATGTATCAAATATACCTTATCTACAATATATTTCACTTTATTTCTCTGCAGATGCCCGATCATATGCCATTTTATATCCTTTGGAAGCGCCTCATATTTGTCCAGCAGCTCCTGTACTTTATTTTCACCAAAATGGCGGCAGCCATGTTTATAAACCTCTAACAGCATGGGGACAGGCTTTGTCTTGCTCACTGCAATGAGGGTTACTTCTTCCGGCTTTCGTTCTGCCCTTCCACATGCATCCTGTATATTTTGAATTACCTGATCATAATTTTGTGTCAACATTCCTTCGTCTCCTCTTTTCCTTTGCTAATGAATAAAATCATCATCCATTACACTTTCTGCTTCCAGTACGATATGGTCATATACACTTAGCCCATAAGTCGTATTGGACTTTACGATGGAATATTCGTCATTGGAATAAAGCACCGTAATTTCCTTAAAATCTGCATAGCCTTTGTTGATATTATAAACACCTACCAGCGTCCCTACCTTGCTGACGGGATATTTTTCCGTGGAATCCGGTTTGCATATATAATCCCCAATGCGAAGCGTTATGGTATCCACATAGTAATCTGTATCTGATTCGGAATATATGGTAGTTTCTATAAATTCTGTAGTGACAGTTCCATTCTCATAAATCTCACGCATAAAGCCGCTTTTGGAACTATTGCCCCCTTTAATGATATAATCCTTTGGCACAAGATAAAATTCTTTTTCAACAATGGCGCTGTTTGGAATCTTCAATCCCTCTTCTTCATCCTGCATAATCTCAATATCCACAAAACGGTCAGCCGCAAAGGTAATCATGGAATTATTGAAATCCAGCTTTACATAAGTACCATCTTCATTTTGAAGCACATTTACTTTTCCCCAGGAAGTCATCTGGTTTTTTAAGAATTTTACATTTACATATTCCTTTTGCAATAATTCCTCTGCCCTTTCCGGAGTCGTCTCTATGACAATGGACCAGTTCTCATCTGTTACCAGCTTATACAAAGGATCTCCATTGCTTACAAGCTCATTGGCAACCAGCTGTTCCCTTTTATATTCCTTTTCATTCATGACTTCTTTTGTTATGGCAGAAGGCTCCAATGCTTCATAACCATCCACAGAATAAACTACTACACCGCTTTTTGAAGCGTTACACAGATTTACCAGTCCGGAGGCTTCTCCTTTGATTTTCTCTAAATTATTCAGCATGTTGTGATTGGAAAGCTTGAGAGCTATTCCTTTCAGCTCATATTTAAAATCATATACGGTACTAAATTCTTTGGTTGTAAAATTATGGGTAAAATTTACAATATCGGTTTTCATTTGAGACAAATCATCTTTTGAAAGCTGTATGCTGGAATCATCCGTATCAATTAAATCGGCAATCTTACCGCTTTCATCTATGGTACACACCAGATTTCCAACACCAACGTGTTCTCCTTCTCTGGCAAAATAATTTACATAGCCGGACTGAGTACTGACAACAGGCTCCTCCTTTCTGAGTGCAAGCCCTGTATATACATTGGATACGCTTAAGGAGCCGGTAGTAACCTCATAACCAATAATATGTTTGGAAGTAAAATACATATAAACGCAAATGACAATATAGATAAAGATAATTCCAAAGATGATCATTCCGATGTTTATATTTAAGGGATGCCTGTATTTGGTTATTTTTGTGGGCTTTTTCTTCCCGGACACAAAGAATTCTCCTCTCTAATACATTCTATAAAAAAACCCCGGAAAGCATCCGAGGCTTTTATTGACTGTTTCTTATTTATTATAAAGATACGATTACCTTTTCCTTTAAGCTTTCCGGCAGCTTCTCTTTATCAATTCCAATGCTTAATACAAAATCAACACCATATGTATCGCCAAGCTTTTCCAGCTTTTCCACGGTGTCCGTAATATCCAGTCCTTCCAGACATGCTATTGTCAAAAAGCTGTCCAGATACATTTGCTGTAAATCATGGTCCTGTGAAATGATTCCGGAGATAAATCCCACAAATTCGGCACTCTCTTCAATCATGTACTGAGACACATCAATCAAGCGAATCTTATTGTTCAGCTCAAACATATGCTTTGTGCTCTTGTCCAGATATACGATATTGCCGGCTGTTTCCTTTACTTGTGAATTTACCTTGTCCAGCAGATGCTTTGTTTTCCCTTTTCCTTTATTTCCAACAATTAACTGTACCATATGCAGTCCCTCCTGTATTTCTTTTTTGCGTTGCTCTCCGATATGTTTATTATAGTAGATTCCTACAAAAAATACAACCGGAAATTATCCTTTGAGTTTCCCCATTTTTAACAACCAGATTACCCGAAAGCCTCTATTCCAAAG
>CAMWWJ010000089.1 GCA_947177925.1 uncultured Lachnospiraceae bacterium | reverse complement strand
CGGCCATTTCCTATGATGGAGTGGTAACGGCATTTCTCCTTCTTGCCACAGTGCTTGTTGCCAATGAAATGCTGGAGCCGGAAAAGAAAATCACATGGCAGTCCACACTTGGCATTATGTTTGCATATGTAATCGGCAGCCTGACGAAACCGGTTTATATTGTGATGGCACTGATGCTTGTATTTTTCGGCAAAAAGAAGTTTGTAAATCCTTTTCAGGAAGCAGTATTCAAGATTTCTGTATGCGTGGTTGCCGGATTGATGCTCTATGCCATATTTAAGCCGCTGCCGGCAGCAGGCGGCAATTATCAGCTGGTGGGAAACTTTAGTTATTTAGGGGACAAACGGAATGTGGGGACCAGTTTTTCAGGACAGATACAGTATGTGATGGCAAATCCCCTTGCTTATACAAAAGTGCTGTTAGGCTCTATGTTCGGAATGCTGAAGGACTATTTGTTTGGAGGGGATTCCTTTATCGGTTATGCGTATCTTGGCTTTAAAGGGTGGATCTGGACATGGATCTGCCTGATACTTGCTTTTTTTACTGCACTATTCAGCGACAGAAAGGAAACAGGAAAGCCCATTGGAATAAAGTATATCCTATTGAACCTGCTCATGATTTTCGGCACATCAGCCATTGTCCTTACGTCCATGTATGTGTCCTATACGGCAGTGGGAGCCGACCATATTGCAGGAGTGCAGGGCAGATATTTCATTCCGTTGTTCCTGCCGTTTTTCAGCTGCTTTTTTCAGAACCGCTGTAAGGTGCCCTTTGGCAGAGTATGGATAAACAGGGCAGGCTTTCTGGTAATGGGAGGACTGAATCTGTATATGATTTGGGAGCTGGTGTTAGTTGCCATGAATTTATAGGTTGTGAAAATATTCAGATAAAGGAAGTGTATGTATGGTAAGTGTGATTGTGCCGGTATATAGAAGTGAGGAGACGTTGGAGCGGTGTGTGAAGAGCCTTACCATGCAGTCCTACAGGGAACTGGAGATTTTGCTTGTGGTGGACGGACCGCCGGATAAGTCGGGAGAGCTGGCGGAAAGGCTGGCTTGGGAGGATGAGCGGATTCGGGTCATCCATCAGAAGAACCAGGGGGTCAGCGCCGCCAGAAATAAGGGGCTTAAAGAGGCAAAAGGGGAATATATCCGTTTTCTGGATAGTGATGATTATGTGGAAAAGGATTCCATTCAGGTCATGGTGGAGGCTATGGAAAAGGATGATACAGACTTTGTGGTGGCCGGCTTTCATCATTTGTATTTTGGAAGAAGCATTGAAAAGCTGCCGGAAAAGGAAGGAACATTTCCCGTACAGGAAAGCAGGGACTATATACTGAAGCTATATGAAAAAGGCTTTTTCAATATGCCCTGGAATAAATTGTTTAAACGGCAGAAGGTGCAAAGCCGGTTTCCGGAGGATTTGAATTTAGGAGAAGATTTATTATTCAATCTTTCCTACTTAAAGGAATGCAATCGTTTTTCCACAGTGAGAAAGCCGGTTTGTGAGTTTATACAGGATGACAGGGGAACGACCCTTTCCACCAAAAAAAGAGAGGATAAGCTGGAAATCGCACTGCTTTTGTACGAAAGAACAGGGCAGGCCATGAAAGAAATATTTGGAGATGGTCAGACTGGGGACGTGTTGGAAAATAAATTGATCGTGGAATTTTTAGATGATCTGGAGCAGTTGGCTTTTGCTGATTCTATGAAGCGGAAGGAAAAAATCCGGATGATTGGCAATTACAGGGCCGCTCTGGTAAAGCTGAAAAGAGAGAATCCGGGACTCAAGGTGCGGCTTAAGCTGGCAGATTATAAAATCATTTATTTTTTCCTGAACATAGGCTGTAAGCACATAACGTATCTTTTGATTGTTCTAAGAGGTCTTGTGGTCAGGCTGTTAAAAAGGAGGTAGCAATTGTGGTAAGAGAGCTTATTACAGTCATCGTGCCCGTTTATAAGGTGGAGGCTTATTTGGAAAGGGCGATTTTATCCATTGTGAACCAAACCTATGAAAATCTGCAGATTATCCTTGTAGACGATGGCTCGCCGGATGGCTGTGGAAGCATTTGTGATGCTTATGGAAAAAAGGATTCACGCATCCAGGTCATACACAAGGAAAATGGAGGCCTTTCGGATGCCAGAAATGCAGGGCTTGAAGCTGCCAGGGGAGAATACATTGCATTTTTGGACAGTGATGATTTTATAGCGCCCTTTTTTCTGGAGGTGCTCATGGAGGCACTGGTCTCTACAGAAAGCGATGTAGCCATGTGCCCTTACCGGACTGTGGCCGGGTCTGGGGAGGGAGAATTTTCCAGGCCGCCTGAAAATCAGGAATGGAAGGAAGCATATTATGACACCTATGACAGAAAAGGGCTATTGCTTAACATGTATGACATGAACCATTCCGATGCCACTTATTTTATTGTAGCATGGAATAAGCTGTATAAGGCTTCCCTCTGGAGGGAAATCCGGTTTCCCAAGGGGAAGATCCATGAGGATGAGGCTACCACCTACAAAATATATGATAAGGCAAAAAAGGGCGTTTATGTAAAATGGCCTATGTATGGATATTTCAGCGCCCCTTCCAGCATTACAAGAGATGCTTTTAGCAGAAAGCGCTTACAATGGATGGAGGCATTAACGGACAGGCTTTCTTTTTTTGAAGAAGAAACCGGGGAAACTGATCTTGCCTTTTTTGCATGTAAGGCAAGAGCAGATGGTGCAATTCGATATTATTATCCCCTGAAGGAACAGGTAAAGGACTCCGGAAAGGAACAAAAGCAGCTAAAGAAGTATGTAAGGGAGGCATTAAGAGGCCAGAAAAAATACGGCTCTCTCAGTGTTGCTACAAGGATTGGATACCACATATTTCTTCTTTTGCCGGAACTATATAGAAAATTAGTATTTCCCCATGAAAAGGGAAAAAAGTGAAAAGGAAGAGCCATGGTAAAAGTAAGTATAGTCATTCCCGTATATAATATGGAAAAACATCTGGCAAGGTGCATGGACAGTGTTCTTGCCCAGACCTTAAAGGAAATCGAGATTATTTTAGTGGATGACGGAGGCAGTGACGGCTCTGTTGCCATGTGTGATGCATATGGGGAGCAATATGAAAATGTGAAAGTCCTGCATAAAGAAAATGGAGGGCTGACTTCCGCATGGAAGGCGGGGAGCCGGTTGGCAGCAGGTAATTATATCGGCTATGTGGACAGTGACGATTTTATTGAGCCGGATATGTTTGAACGTCTCTTTCAGGAAGCGGAAAAGGAAAATGCGGATATTGCCTGTTGCGGACTAAGACATGTTTATGAATCCGGCAGTCATAAAGAATGGGTAGAGCAGATGGAATTTCCGGAGCAGGTTTTTACGGTGGATACCTTAAAGGAGCATGTATTTCCTGTGCTGATCAATGACGGCAGCTTTATGGGGCGGCACCTAATGCCCAACCGGGTTACCAAGATCGTGAAAAGGGAATTGGTGGTAAAGAATCTTTCCATGTGCGATGACCGGGTATCCATTGGGGAGGATTACCAGTTTTCCCTCTGCATGTTCTTAGATGCGAAAAAAGTAGTGATTGTAAAGGATTTTTATCCTTACTATTACTACATGAATGATGACTCCATGACTATGAAATATGATGAACATTATATGGATAAGATAAAGCTAATGAAGGAAAACCTCTGCAGGATTTCCGATGCAAAAGCAGCCTATGATCTAAAGCCTCAGATTGTCAATGATTTTTTATGTCTTACTGTGCTTCATATAAAAGGCGGCATTTACAAAAAGAAAAATGCTCCTTACAGGGAACACAGGGCGGATATGAAAAAAATCTGTACGGATAAGGAAGTGGTGGAAGCTATGAATACCTGTGTGATGCCCGGGTTATCCATGGCGGAAAAGCTGTTTTTGTTTTTTATGAAGCACCATATGTATTTTGCTATTTTTATGGCAGTGCGGATTTACTTCCGGTAACCGGAATTTATGTGGAAGGTTATGGGAACGGCAGGGATAAGGAAAGAATATGGGAAAAGAAAACAAGGGAAGATGGAATGAAAAACAACTGGATATATGCTATTTTGCGGGCTTTTTTCTGCTTGTGGGATTCATCTGCTTTTTATCCTTTTATAAGCTGGATGCGAAATACGTAGATCCCTGGGACGAAGCCAGGCATGGGGTCAATGCTTATGAAATGTATAAGGAGGGAAGCCTGATAAGGAGCACCTATCTGTATGAAACAGACTATTACAATTTAAAGCCTCCCCTCAGCGTGTGGTGCATTATGGTTTCCTTCAAAATCTTTGGCACCAATGTATTTGCCCTGCGGGCATATTCTGCTCTCTGCTATGTACTTTTATCTGTGATAGTGGGCTGCTTTGTGAAAAAAACATATGGAAGAGCGGAAGCATTGTTTACCCTTGGTTTTCTGGCAGCCAATACCACTCCTTTTATAGCTCATATGGTAAGGGCCGGAGATGCGGACAGCTTATATGTGCTGTTGTTTACCCTTGCCATGCTGTTTATGCTTCGGATTGAAAAGAATCAGAAATACTTATATGCCTGCGGCTTTTTCTTTGCATTGGCGTTTTTGACCAAAAGCTTTCATGCAGGAGCAATCGTGGCTGTAGGCGGCTTATTTCTGCTGCTGACGGGAGAATTGAAAAAGATGTCCGTAAGAACCTGGGCGCTGTTTATGGCATCTTTTGGGATACCGATAGGAATCTGGGCGGTTCCACGGCTTTTTACGGATGGAACGGCTTTTTTTAAACAGATGCTGTATACGGATGTGCTTGGACGTTCCAGTGAGGGATTTGGCAGTGTGGAAGGAAGCTTTACTTATTATCTGGAATATTATCTGGGATTAGCAGGGGATAACTTTCCGGCAATGGTAAGTAAGGGAACCGTATATGGTCTTGCAGTTTTTATCTGCGTTGTGGGAGCCGTCTATTATAACAGGCTGTTCACAAAGGAGAATTATAAAAAAATAGTGGGATATCTGCTTTGGTTCTTTATTCCTTTTCTGGCATTTTCCGCCGTAAGGACAAAGCTTCTGTGGTATATGTATCCGGTGTTCATTCCCTTGTTCATGGCAGCAGGCATCATAGCCGGACGGCTTGTGAAAGAAAAGCAGATCAGTGGCTTTATCAGAGGAATGACCGCAATTCTTGTCATAGTGGGAATCGGTTATTTTTCCAGGGATGTGTATATGCAAATCAATGAAAAAATAAACAATCAGCAATCGGCTCTTGAATTTCAGCAGCTTATAAGAAGTGTGGCAGAAGAGATAAAGGAAGCGAGAGCTTTTGTATTATATGAGAAAGAGCAGGCAGTCTGGAATCAGCAGGATGTATTTGTGGCAGAGGCATATGGGGATTATCGCTGCATAAACCGGGAAGAGGGAACGGCAGGGATTCAGAGGGCGCTTCCTCAAATGGCGGAACAGATGGCAGAAGGAAAACAGGTTCTTTGTTTTCTGTGTAAAGACGAATACGACAGCATGGAAGAAGCAATAAAGGAAGCCGGATATGGAATGGAGCTGTTGGATGAAAGCGAACATTATATGGTAGTTATGGTAAAATAGAAAAGGCGGGGGGACAGGCATGTGAAGGTGCGGACAGGTGAAAAAGAAAATACAGCAACTCTTGTAAAGGCGGTTCTGTTTTTGGCAGCACTGGTATCGCTTACGATAGCAAGCCTTTTGTATTTTAAGATGCGTGCAGTCGTGGCGGGAGATATGGAAAAACAGGAATATACCCATTATATAAGGCATTATGCATTTATTGCGGATAATATGGAAAACAATTTTTGGGAGGAAGTGTATCAGGGAGCAAAGGAACGGGGAGAAGAAACAAATGTTTATCTGGAGTGGTTTGGAAGCAGTGTAGCAGTGAAATATTCCAAGAAGGAGCGGCTGCAGAGCGCAATTGCGGCAAAGGTGGACGGCATTGTGCTGGAAGCGGATGGAAGTATGGAAATGCTGGAGCTGATTGATGAGGCAGTGGAAAATCAGATTCCGGTAGTCACAGTTATGGCTGACAGCTATGGAAGCAAAAGGCAAAGCTTTATCGGAATCGCAAGCTATAATCTGGGAATGGAATATGGAAGGCAGATTATACGGATTTCCACAAAGGAAACAAAGAAAGTACTTATCATTATGAATGATGATTTAGACGATAACAGCAAAAATATGATTCTTTCTGGCATCAATGAAACAATTCTGAATGAAGGAAATCATTTAACGCTTGACATAGAGCCCATGAATGTAAGCAATGATAGTACCTTTGGACTGGAAGAAACCATACGGGATATTTTTATGGATACGGATAATCAGCCGGATATTATTGTATGTGTGGATGCACAGGGAACTATCAGCGCATGTCAGGCAGTAGTGGATTATAATCTGGTAGGAAAAGTGGATATTATAGGCTATCATATTACAGAGGCTATAGGAAGTGCTATACAGCGAAATGTGTTATCATCTACTATTGTAGTTAATTCCAGGCAGATGGGAATAAACAGCGTGGACAGCCTGAATGAATATATAGAAACCGGTTATGTAAATGATTACATAGTGATGGATGTGGATGCCGTTACGGCAGGCAATGTAAGGGAGTACATGAAGGATGCTGCAAAATAGAGCAGGACGTAAGAAGGAAAGGTACATAAGCATACAGACAAAGCTGATACTGGTATTTTTCACCACAACTTCGATTGTTTTTGCCGTTAATATATATATGTATATGAGCTTTAACCAGATGATGGAGCGAATTGACACGGTATATATAAGCAATGCGGATTTCAACAATCTGCAGAACGGACTGAATCAGGTACAGGTAAACATGGCGGAATATTTAAACAGTAAAAGCTCCGATTCCATGGAGCAATATTTCCGAAGCGAAGAAGAGTTTGCAGCCATGATCCGGAAATTGAATGATGCAGTTGTGGGAAATGAGAACATGATTATGGAAAAGAACATAAGAAGGATGTCTGAAAGTTATCTGGAGCTTACGGAAAGAATCATTGAGGCAAAACGGGGCAGGAATGTGGAAAAGTATAAGGTGTTATATGAGAAGGCCAGCCAGTTGTACTCCTGTATCAATACTTATATTTACAGTCTGAACAATAAACAGTTCCAAAATAATTCGGAAAATTATTCTGCCCTTTTAAAATCTCTAAGATATATGGAGGTTGTCAATATGGCAATCCTGTGTATGGTGAATCTCCTCAATGTGGCATTGGCTGTTATTCTTACAAGGGGTATTACAAGACCTTTAAAGCATCTGGCTGAGGCAGCTAATCAGGTGGCGGAAGGAAATCTGGACATTGAACCCACGGAGGCGGAAAGCAGAGACGAGGTAGGTGTGGTAACAAGAGCTTTTAACCAGATGGTATTGAGCATTCAGGAATATATTGAGCGGTTGAAGAAAAGTCTTGAGCTGGAAAGCGCCATGAAGGAAAAAGAATTGATGATGGAAACTCATTTAAAGGATGCCCAGTTAAAATATCTTCAGGCTCAGATCAATCCTCATTTTCTGTTCAATACTTTAAATGCAGGAGCGCAGCTTGCCATGATGGAGGAGGCGGAAAACACTTATCGGTATATTCAGAATGTTGCGGATTTCTTCCGGTACAATATTAAGGAAAGCAGGGAGAGCGTTACCTTAAAACAGGAAATTGAACTGGTGGACAATTATGTATATATATTGAACGTGCGCTTTTCCGGAGAAATCCATTTTAGAAAGAACGTGGATGAAAGTCTGACCCATGTACAGGTGCCAAGCATGATCCTGCAGCCTGTGGTGGAAAACTGTGTAAATTACGGAATACGAAATATTGATTGGGAAGGCTGTATAGAGTTATCGGTATATAAAGAAGAAGACCGCATATGTATCAGCATACAGGACAATGGAATCGGAATGAGTGAGGAAAAAATCAGAAAAATTATGAACAGCCGCCTGAGGGAAGCGGATTTGGAGCAGAATTCCAATGGAATCGGACTTGATAATGTGATCGGAAGGCTTCGGTTGTTTTTTGGAATGGAGGAAGTCATGGAAATTACCAGCCCGGGAAAGAATATGGGGACAGAAGTAGCAATTTTTATTCCGTACAAAGAAAAGGAGATTTGCCATGTATAAGATTATGATCGGGGATGATGAAGGAATCGTAATAGATGCTCTTACCTTTATTATTAACAGGTATTTTAAAAATATGTGCATAATCGAATCGGCCAAGACAGGAAGGAGCGTCATTGAGCTGGCAGAGACCATGCATCCGGATATTGCTTTTATGGATATTCAGATGCCGGGGATTAATGGGATTGAAGCTATGAAGCAAATCAAGGAAACCAATCCGAATACGATTTTTATTGTGCTAAGCGCTTATGACAAATTTGATTATGCCAGGGAAGCATTAAATATTGGAGCACTGGATTATTTAAACAAGCCTATTGATCAGAAGGAAATTGTGGAAATTCTTCAAAAAGCAATGAAAAAGGTAGACGGGGAACGGGAAAAAAGAAGCAGGGACCTGATGATACAGGAAAAGCTGGAAACAGTAGTTCCAATTATTGAAAGCGTTCTGATTTATTCGGTATTGTTTCCGGAAAATTATGCGGATGATACGGAAAATTTTAAGCGGCTTTTAGGGATTGAGACAAACATGGGCTATATGATGGTGATTGAATGCGGGGACTCCCAGGAAGGAGGGCATTTGACCAATACTGTTGGAGCCAGCGTGCGGGTACAGCCTTATTACAAGGAACTGCGGGAAATCATCAAGGAACATTTTTCCTGTGTGGTAGGCCCCATGATAGCAAATATGGTAATCGTCTTTGTGCCCTGTGAGGAAGGCACTTTGGATGGCGCAGAGAAATACGGAGAACGGATTCAGGTCATTGAACATGCAAGAAGGATGGCAAGAAAGCTGAAAACCCGTCTGGACGCCCAGTTCCGGGTGGGAATCGGTTCGGTGCAGAAGCTTGGAGAGGCGAAAACCTCCTATATGGAGGCCATGAATTCCCTTCGCCTGTCCACGGGTTCCGTCGCTCATGTGAGAGACCTTCCTATCGGCTGTGATTACGAGGAGGATTATCCCGTAGAGACAGAAAGGGCTTTGGTGGAAAAAACGGAGAAAGGAGACGTGAACGGTGTAGTATCAGAGGCGGGCCGTTTCTTTGACTGGATGACGGAAAGATATCCGGAATCCAATATGGATATTAAGCTGAAGGCATTGGAGCTGGTTCTCTGGGCGGAGCATATCAGCTATGAGAGCGGTGGAATGACTTATCATTTTAAATCCCGCCATGATTATCTTCAGACGATTATAGAAATGAAGGATTATGAACAGCTGCGTTCCTGGTTTCTGGCAAAAATTCAGGAAGCATGCAGGAATGTGGCAACCAAAAAGGAAAAAAGCTCTACCAGCATCGTGGGACGTGCCAAGGAATATATACAGAATCATTATCAAAAGGATATTTCTTTGGATGATGTGAGCCGGGAGGTGAATATCAGTCCTTATTACTTTAGTAAGCTGTTTAAGGAAGAGACTGGTGAGAACTTTATTGAATACGTAACCGCTGCCCGGATGGAAAGGGCAAAAGAGCTTTTAGACAGTACGGATAAGAGCATGAAGGAAATATGTGTGGAAATAGGATATACAGATCCCAATTATTTCAGCCGCTCCTTTAAAAAGAACATAGGGGTGACGCCTACAGAGTATAAGGAGGGGAAAAGGTGAGAAGAGCGGTTGCTTTAGCAGTAATACTGATGCTTTTGTTCACAGGCTGTTCCCGGGAAAATGTGCCGGGGACTTCACAGGAGCAGTCAGAGGAAAAGAAGATTCGTATCGGAATGATATTTGATACCTTTGTGGTGGAAAGATGGCAGAGGGACAGGGATGTGTTCGTATCCACAGCCCTGGAGCTGGGAGCAGAGGTGAATATCCAGAATGCCAACGGAAGTGTGGAGGAACAGGTGGCACAGATGGAATATTTCATTGAAAAGAAGGTGGATGTAATCGTAGTGGTTCCTATTGAATCCGGCCCCCTTGTAAAATCCATAAAGAAAGCAAAGGAAGCCGGAATCAAGGTTGTTTCTTATGACAGGCTGGCAATTGGCGCAGGAACGGATTTGTATATATCCTTTGATAATGAAACGGTTGGCAGATTAATGGGGGAAGCTGTCTGCAGCCAGTTAGAAGAAGGGGACAAAGTGCTCATGGTGTGCGGCCCCAACAGTGATAATAACGTATCTCTTGTAGAGCAGGGCTTTCGAAAGGAAATCGAACAAAACGGAATGGAAATCGCAGATATTTATTACACGAAGGAATGGCGTGCCGAACGGGCGGCAGAGTATATGGAACAGTACGGAGACCGGATTGAAGATGTTCAGGCTGTTATGTGCGGGAATGATCATCTGGCAGGGCAGGTCATCCGCGTTCTTTCGGAAAAGCGAATGGCAGGAGATATATGCGTGGTGGCACAGGATGCGGATTTGGAAGCATGTCAGAGAATTGTAGAAGGAACCCAGTACATGACTGTATATAAGCCTGTGGAAAGGCTGGCGGTCCAGGCGGCAGTGGCGGCAGTGGAGCTGGCACAGGGAAAGAAGATAGAAACGGAGGACTTTATAGATGACGGAGTATATCAGGTTCCTTATATTAAGCTGGATCCTGTTGGGGTCACAGCCGAAAACATGGACGAGACGATTATAAAAGGCGGATTTCATCTGCCGGAAGATGTTTATTTGAACAGGCCGGAGCTGCTTGAAAGATAATAGGACTTATTTGTCATATGAAAAAAGTGAGAGTAAAAAAATGCTATCATAATTTAAAAAAAAGCATTATGATAATAAAAATTTGCTGAACTTAGCAAATAAATAAGGTATTTTTTGTGATATAGTGT
>CAMWWJ010000088.1 GCA_947177925.1 uncultured Lachnospiraceae bacterium | reverse complement strand
AGCGCCCTCCATGGCGCAATATGCCTAAAATGGCCGTCCATGGCCATTTTCCCCTAGGGTAGAAGAGCAGGCTGTTAAGGAAAAACGCCATGAAAAACAATGCAGAAAATCCGCCCACATCCCTCTGACGCTGTTCTACTTAAGCCTCCACCTTTTTTGCGAACCAGCCACAACTTACCACCCGCATTGCGGAGGGATGAATCTGAAATAAAATATGCATCCCTGTTTCCAAGTGAGAATGGCATTGACTTTCCGGGATGACACAGAGATAACAGCATAAGGGTATAATATTTAAAATGTACCTCGCTTCGGCGAGGTATTTTGTGTTTAGTAGAATTTTTTGTCTGCTCTGGTCTGTCACGGAAAAAATATTTGAGGATGACAAATGGAAAAAAGTAAGCTATAATAAATTATCCAATTTATGAAAGTAATAGAGTGATGAGCAAAAGACGGGAGCAAAAGCATGGTTCGAAATAATATAGAGGTGGATATTGGAACTACCAGTTCTTATGTAAATCGTATTGTAAAGAAAAAAGAAAGTGCCGTTAATAAAACATTTGTGCAAATGATGGAGGCTTTGGACTATGACATTGAATTGATTTATACAAAAAGAGACAGAGAAGGCGGTGGGCATAATGGGGATGTCTTTTAGACATTCAGCCGGATTCGGCAAAAGGATGGAATACAGCATAATTGGAAGGATGCTGATGGAAGGGTTGGACTGTTATGTCCCTTTGGTGGATGACCATGGGGTTGACTGCGTTATCAAAAAAGGGGATGGCACGTTCATAGAAGTGCAGATTAAAGCAAGATCTAGTGAAGTGGCAGAAGGAAATGCTGCATTGTTTTCTGCGATAACGCATGAACTGAGAGAAAATTTTTATTTTGTTTTTTATTCAGAGCGCCTTAACCTGACATGGATTTTGTCTTCAGAAGAATTTCTGAAAGAGTGCGTAACGAATAAAAACGGAAAAAATGCCGGAAAAAGAAGCATTTGGTTTAATGGGAAAAAAACAGAAGGAAATGGAACGAAAAAAGAATACTGTAAGCCGCAGTTTGAAAAATACATCTGTAATGATTTTTCAAGGTTTTATTGAGTAGGAGACGGAAGTTATGGGAAGTGTGGAGCAGGGGTTTGTAAACAGAAATCAACAGAGGAATAACGGGAGAACGCAGATACCTGGCACTGATAACCAGCAATGGTTTTATGAAATGGAGTGCTTGGGATGTGGTCATAAATATTATGCCAATGGAAGTGATATCTGGCAACGGAAATGCCCGAAATGTCAGGGCGGCAGAACATAACATTCCAGGAAGGGAAGTAGAGTATGGGTAATATAGCGGAGAAGTCATGGTGTCTTATTTGAAAGCAGCAAGGCTCATAAATCAATCCGAAAAGAATTGGTAGAAAACCATCAATTAAGTGCAGTGATTTCCATGCCTTCTGGTGTGTTTAAGCCGTATGCTGGGGTGTCCACAGCAATATTGGTATTTACAAAGACGGAGGCAGAAGTCGCTTGAGGAAACACAATTGCTGATGGACTCGCTAATGCAAAAGTATTTTGGGTAGGAGAGTGATGATATGAATAAAGATTCTTTCTCGTTTGTAATATACATGATTCATGCATGTGCCAATGCATGGAATAAGAAACCGGCAGAAGTGTATGATATTTTTCAAAGCAAGGATTGTATTGATGGTTTTTTAGTTTCGAACTATGATATTTTACACACTCAAAGTACGGCATATATAGTTGGTGATATACAAGAGTATCTGAAAGTGAGGGGGATTGTCATATGATAGTTTATCATGGCTCGACACAGAGCATAGAAAAACCGGATATACTTCATTCCTATAGACCACTTGATGAGAATAGAATCATTTTATGAGGTATAGCGATGGATGGAAATAAATTGGAAAATATTTACCAGGAGAATCTTGAAGAAAGAATTATGTCATATTTGGCGGAAACTGAAGACATTTCTTATGAGAAGTCGATGGAGATATACTATAGAAGCAAGCTTTCTAAAAAGATTGAAGAGGGAAAAGAAGGAATCCAATATTTGGACTACAAGGTGCTTGTAGGCATTCTCAAAGAAACAGAACCGGAGTTGTTCAAGTGATAGCAATGTTTGATTATTAGTTTTATTTGATATAATAGGAGAAAAACCGGAGGCAAAGCAAAATTTATTCTCGCCATTGAGAAAAATATACAATCATAGTATAATGTGTTTACGAAAAATATGTAAAAGAGTATCTCTTGAAAGAAGACGAAATGTTCCATATACTACCTGAAAGATTTTTTGTACCATTGGCTTCGCCGGGTAAAACTGCATATTGGGAATGTATTTGTAAGCTGTTTCGTGTCATGAATAATCAGCTTTCTTTTGGTGTGGAAAGGGACGTGCTGGTGGAAGAGCTTTTGTATTATTTTGAACAGGCAAATGCCGCTTCCATTATGGAAGAAGAGATTGAATCAGGTGACAGCAGGAGCAAGGCGAATTGGATGCTGCGCAGATTGGAATATTACGGCTGGATTGAAATTGAAACCGATAAAAGTTATGTTCAAAGAGTTAATTTTAAAGAATATGCGGTTAAAGTCATTAAGACACTGACAGAAATAGCGGAAGGAAAGCAGATTGAGTATCAGGGATATATTTATACCATATACAGCCTTGTGCGGAGCAATACGGATAATCCGGGAATTGTGTTATTGCAGATACTGGAAAATACGGATTTGCTGGTTACCGGATTAAAAAATCTCAATTCCAGCATCAAGCACTACATTGATGAACTGACAAAGCACAGCACAGTGGCAGAAATCATGGATGCTCTTTTTAATGATTACATTACGAACATTGTGGACAAGGCATATCACAGGCTGCTTACCTCAGATAATGTGTCAAAATTTCGCCCGGAGATTGTTGAGAGGTTAGAGAGCAAAAGCAGGAGCAGGGCATACATAGAAAAAGCGCAGGCGGATATTGCCGGAATTAAGGAAATATCCTTAGAAGAGGCTGGGGAATTAGTTTATCAATATATTCAGGACGTCATTACTGCATTTCAGAACATGGATGATATTCTGATGGAAATCAACCGGAAGAATACACAATATCAAAGGGCCGCGATCAGCAGGGCCAAATTTCTCCTGACAGGAAGTGAAGATATCAGAGGACAGCTAAAAGAGCTTTTAATTGGTATCAATGAGAAAATGAATGAGGAAGAGATGGATCTTTCGGGGATTTATCGGATTGAATTTCTCGATGAACTGGTGCGGATTTATAGTATGTCCGTAATAGACGAAAAATCATTGTATTCGGCAATTGAAGGAAAAAAAGAATTTCAGCCGGCGCAGCTTGGCGCAGAAGAACCTGATTTGGAAATTCGGCAAAAAAAGGTGCGGGAAATGATGGAGAAGATGCAGAGGGTGATGAATCCGGATAAGATCAACCGATATGTGGAGGAGCAGATTGGAGAAACCGGGCAGATTCTTGCATCCAATCTTCCATTGGAGAATGCAGAGGATTTTGTAAAGATTATTTATGTACGTTTATATGGACAAAGAAAAAATATGAAATATACCGTGGAAATGAAAAAGGAACTAACAGTGAAAGGATATTGCTTCAAGGATTTCATGATTATCTGGAAAGGATAAAAAGGGCTGTAAAAATGGGAGATTTTTTAGAAGGAATGCTGCAAAGGGATAAGGACGATTTTACAAGAGTCTGTAACCGGCTGTTGAGCAATTGCTTTTTATGCAAAGGGAACTCAGTGAGCCGCTCGGATTACTATTTTGTTTTAAAGTACAAAGAAAGATTCTCGGACTATCTTTCTATAGCCGGGTATCGATTGGAAATCAATGAAGAATATGGGGTCATACAGTTGACAAACCCAAAAAACTATAATCGTTATAATTTGAAATTGTTTGAATCCATTATTCTTTTGATTTTACGAATACTCTATGATGAAAAAAAACGTGAACTGTCAGTCAGCGATGAAGTCATTGTCAATCTGGGAGATATACATGATAAATTTTTAAGTATCAAAATCAGGGACAAGATGATAGACAAGACGACTCTTAGAAATGCTTTGAGTGTATTTAGGAGGTTTCAGCTTATAGAAACCCTGGATAAGGATTTAGGGAAGGAGGATTCCAGGATTATCATATTTGATTCTATACTAATGGCTGTTCGTGTAGAAGATATTAAACAGGCATACAGCAAGCTGGAAAATTACCGGAAAGGAGCAAAGGCAGATGAAGAAGCTGATGAGAGTGAAGCTGATTAATTGGCACCGCTTTACGAATAACACTATTGAAATAGGCGATTCTACACTGATTTCCGGAGAAAATGGTGCCGGTAAGTCTACTTTTTTGGATGCCATTCAGTTTGTCGTAACCTGTTCCAATAATTACTTCAACAAAGCGGCACATGAAAATGGAAAAAGAAAGCTGACCGGATATATACGTTGCAAGACAGGAAGGGAGAATAAGCCTTACGAGAGAAGCGGAGAAATCAGCGCTCATGTGGCTTTGGAATTCTACGAAGAGAGCAGGCAGCGTTATTTTATTGTAGGGGCAGTGATTGATTCCGCCTCAGAAGGGCAGGAAAAATGGACAAGGTATCTGATGGATGGTGTAAGGATGGAGGAGGAGATGTTCTTTTTGGGAAAAACACCCAGATCCATTTCCCAGTTTCGTGTTGCCAATGCAAAAAGGATAAAAACGTGGTGTACAACAGATAAAGATGCCAAAGTGATGATGCGAAACCGGTTTGGAAGAATAGAAGATAAGTTTTTCAGGCTGATTCCAAAAGCAATGGCATTCCGTCCGATTGATGATATCAAGGACTTTGTCTATTCTTACGTATTGGATGAGAAAGAAGTAAATATTCATATTTTGAGAGAAAATGTACGAACTTATCAGGATATGCAGAAAACATTGGAAAATGTGAAGATACGGATTGAAAGGCTTTCTGGTATTGAGCGGTATCATGAACAGGTAGTGGAAGGTTTGAAAAAAGACCGGATGTATGAATATTTTCTTGGGCGTGTGGAAGCGGATTTGATCAGTGAAGAAATCCTTCGGTTGGAGCATGAAGTAAAAAGCGATGAATATCGTTTGGAGGAGCAGCAGTCTAAAGCGGAATTGCTTGGAAAAGAGAAACGGGAACGACAGGAAATCAGAGATAATCTGCGTGCGGAGCTTTTACAGGATAAAGACTTTATTGCGAGAGATGAACAAAAGAAAAGGATGGAAAGCCTGCAGGATAGAAAAGAAGAACTTCTTGCAGGTCGGGAAATACTGATGAAGAGCATAAAGGAGGCCAGGAATCAGGTTAAAGCTTTGTTGAAGGTAAAGGATGTTGATGATTGCGTGGGGAGATATCAGGAATTGCTTCTGCACGTGGAAGAAATGACAGAACTGGCTCAATTTAAAGAGACACTGCAGGAAGTGGTTTCTTATAAAAAGAAGATGTATGAAAAGGTACATAGGAAAAAGGCAGAGGTGTCTATCAAAATAAATGAGATCGATATAGAGAAAAGGGAAACAGAGCAGCGTATTGGGAAATTGAAAGAAAAGAAGATGTCCTATCCGGAGGAAGTGTCCCGGGTGATGGAGGCTGTGAAAGCAGAGTTTATACGGATTGGAAGAACACCAGAGCCGCGAGTTCTTTGTGAGCTTTTGGAAATTGAGGATGAAGAGTGGCGGAATGCGGTAGAAGGCTACTTAAATACCCAAAGGTTTTATATTCTGGTAGAGCCGGAGAACTTTGATATTGCACTGGGCACCTATGACCGGCTTAGAAAGGAAAGAAAGGCCTATGGAGTGGGGCTTATCAATACACAGAAGCTGGAGGAGTATACCCAGGCACCGGAAGGAAGTCTGGCAACAATCGTAACTTCCCAAAATATTTATGCAAAGCAATTCATTAATATGATACTGGGAAAAGTTCATATGTGCAATCACTACAGTGAATTGAAGAAATATTCTGTTTCCATTACAAAGGAGTGCATGAAATACCAGAACCACGTGGCAAGTGCCATCAAGCCGGTGATTTATGAAACCCCCTATATCGGCAGGAACGCTGTCAAGGTCCAGCTGGAGCAGGCAATCTGTAAAGAAAAGGAATTGGAGAAGCTGCTTAAGGAACAAAAGGAGAGGAATGAACAGCTGGATTTTGTAATAGGGCCTTTGGGAACGGATATGGATACGGACATCCGGTATCGTATTGATGTGATACATGATATCTGGTCTGTCACGGAGGAAATCAAAAAGTGTGAGGCAAATATTGCAACTTTGGAAAAGAATGCCAATATGCTTCAAAAGCAACTTCAGCTGGATGCGCTGGAAGATATCATAAAGGAGCTTGAAAAAGAGCACATGAAGATGAATCAGACTGTTGGCATAATTACGGAAAGAATCCGGAAAACGAAGGAGAATATTTCCAGTCAGCAGGCAAAGTATACGGAGCGGAAGGCGGCTTATATGGAATTGGGGGCAAAAGCAGAAAATCTGCTGATTTCCTGGAACAAGGATTATGAAAAACAGACATCAGACAAGACGCTGTCCCAATTCAGTGATAATTTTACAAGAAGAAAAAAAGCGAATCTCACCAGTATAGATACAGCACAGAAGAACATGGAAAAGGCAATGGTAGAATATAAGACGGCCCATGATTTTGGCGCGGCTCCTACGATAGAGGGCTATCCGGATTTTGCCATGGAGTATGATAAGCTGAAGAATTCTGAATTATTAAGTTATGAGGACAAGGTGGAATCTGCGCGAAAGGCAGCAGAGGAAGAGTTTAGGGAGCAGTTTTTATCGAAACTGCAGGAAAATATGAAAAATGCCCAAAGTGAATTTAAAGAGTTGAATAAGGCTCTTAGTGATATTGTGTTCAGTAATGAAAAATATGAGTTTATTTATATGCCAAGCAGGCGATACAGACAGTACTATGAAATGATTATGGATGATTTTAATGCCATGCAGGGTGAGTCTATTTTCAGCGGGCTTTTTCATGAAAATCATAAGGAGGTAATTGATGAACTGTTTGAAAGGCTTGCAATAGATAATGAGAATAGCACAAAAGCATTGGATGAGTTTGTAGATTACAGAACCTATATGGACTACGATATCAAAATTGTTCATAGCGATGGAAATTATTCTTTTTATTCCAAGGTATGTGAAGAAAAGAGCGGCGGCGAGACACAGACGCCTTTTTATGTTACAGTGGCGGCTTCTTTTGTGCAATTATATAAGAATGGAATTGGCGGAGATTCCATAGGACTTGTGATGTTTGACGAAGCATTTAATAATATGGATGATGAAAGAATCGGTGGTGTTTTGGAATTTTTAAGACGTCTGCCTCTTCAGATTATTATTGCGGCTCCCCCGGATAAAATCCAGTATATCAGTCCTTATGTGGAAGAAACACTTTTGGCTATGACAGATGAAAAGGTAAGCTTTGTGGAGAGGTATCATAATGGTACAATATGATAAAAAGATTTTAAATATGCTGTTGGATTCTTATGAGAGAAGCAGGCTCTTTACCGGAGAAAATAAAGTAAATATTCATATAGATTTTACTTTTGATAAGAAAAAAATACCCATGTATTTTGATGAAAGCTCCTGTGAATATGAGAGCATACATGATTACATGAGAATGCTGGAAGAAAAGGGCTATATTCGGATTATATGGAAAAAAGGAAAGGAAAATCATATTATTTCCAAGGTGGTTCTGAATCTTCATCGGTTAGAACAGGCATATTGTTATGTAAATCGTGTTCCGAAGAATACTTTGATTTTTGAAAATGTTGCTATGTTAGAGAAATATGGCAGTGTGTATGATACGCCTGTATGTACAAGGTTTCAGGAATATTTGCTTAACAGGCTTAAGGCCAATCAATCAGTAAAGGAATATATTGATCTGAAAGACAGTTTGGGAACGGAGCTTTTGTTAAAGGGAATTTATGAAGTTGAGAAGAATGAGCGGCAGTGCTATATCAGGGAGTTTTCCATAGAAGTTTTTCGTGATTCAAAAGTTTTGGAGAGTATCAGCGGGAAGTTAGGGAAGGTTTTTCAGAATTTCGGAGAGGATTTTTGGAAGAAGGATTTGACAGAAATTCTGGCGGAGTATGGTATCTATCATACACCCAATTATGTATATTTTAAGGGGCAGGCGGCACTGAAAATACGTCAGGCGGAATATGATATCCGTCATCTGAAACAGGGAATTGGAATTTCCGGCGATGATTTGTCTGCTGTAAGCTTCTGTGATGTGTCGGAGGTGAAGAAAGTCCTGACAATAGAGAATCTTACAACATTTTTCAGATGGGAGGAAAAGGAAAGCCTGATTATTTATTTGGGAGGATATCATAATTCTGTCAGGCGCAGGCTTTTGCAAACAATTTATCATGTTCTTCCAAATGCGGAGTATTACCATTTTGGAGATATTGATGCAGGAGGATTTGAGATTTACAAAGATCTTTGTGTCAAAACGGAAATGCCTTTTAAGAGATATCATATGGATTTGAACACTCTGTCAGCATACTGCCGATATGGAAAAGAATTAACGGAACATGACAGAATCCGGCTGCGAAAAATCATGGAGAGGGATGCGGGGGAGGAAAATGATTTACAGGAGCTGATTTCTTATATGTTGGAGCATAACATAAAGTTAGAACAGGAATGTGTTTGTCCTGCGGATTTTGCTTAGTGTTATTTTTCATATAATAGCAGGAGTTGGATTATGGAAAGCGAAAGGAGCAACCCAAATTGGAAGTCTACTACACAGAGGACGATAAGCACATAGCACAAGGCGTAAAAGCCTACCTGGAAGCAAAGGACTTTCACGTGACTGTCTTAGAAACAGTTTCTGCCACCAAACAGGCTCTGCAAAAAAAGCAGCCTTCCATTATCCTCATTGACTGGAATCTGCCGGACGGAAGCGGTGATTTGTTATGCGGCTGGATTCGAAGACGTTTCGGGGACAGCCTTCCGGTTTTGTTTTTGACGGTAAAGGGAGAAACGGAAGATATTGTAAAAGGATTTCAGAATGGAGCGGATGACTATGTGGTAAAGCCCTTTGAACTGGAAATATTGTATTCCAGAATGATGGCAATATTGCGCAGAGCGGGAAATTATGAGGCGGACAAGTTATTTTGTGACAGGATTCATCTGGACAGGGAAAAGATGAAGGTCTGTCATGGGGATGAGGAAGTGCTGCTAAGCCGTATGGAATATCAGGTATTGCTCCGGCTTATGGAGAATAAAGGAAAGACGGTTACAAGAAAGAAACTGCTGGAAGAAATATGGGATTCCAATGGAAACTTTGTAAATGATAATACATTGACGGTGACCATGAAGCGGCTTAGGGAAAAGCTTGGAAATCCGGCATGTATGAAAACAGTCCGAAGCTTTGGCTATCGCATGGAGGATACATTATGATACCCCATAAAAATAAGAAAACTACGATTCTTTTGATTTTGACGGTTTCTTTGCTGAGCATAGGATTGGTTTCTGCTTTCTGGGCATATTGGTATAGTCAGGCACAGTTTGACCTGCTTTCCCGGATATGCGGACAGATGGCGGAAATGGGGCCGGAGGCAGAACAGAGGCTGTTGACAATGCTGAAGCAATATCGGTCAGGAGCAGGATGGAGAAGCGAGGAAAGCGGATTCTTATTACAGCATGGATATCGGGCAAAGGATTTCTGGATGAATGGACAATCAGGTTTTTGGATAGTGCCAGGGGCTTTTTTTGTTGCAGGAAGCCTTTTCTTTCTGTTCCTGTTTTTTCTTCTTGAAAGAAAGAACCGAAGACGGATCGAGGAATTGACCGCTTATCTGGAGCAGGTGAATTTGCAGGGGGTGGGAACCATGATACCGGGAAGGGAGGATGAGTTCTCATTGCTGCAGGATGAAATCTATAAAACCGTAACCGCTTTGTATCAGACAAGGGAGAACGCTTTAAAAGCAAAAAAAAATTATGCGGATAATCTGGCAAATATCGCCCATCAGCTAAAAACTCCCATTACGGCAGCCTCTGTTTCCCTGCAGCTTTTAAAAGCAAAGGAACCATCCCTGTATGTAGAGCAGGCGCTTGGGCAGTTAGAACGGTTGAGTGTTCTGGAGGAAGGGCTGCTTCGGCTTTCATGCATTGATTCCGGCAATTTAAAGCTAAGACGGGAGCAGGTGGATATTTATACTGTCTTAAATCTTGCGGCGGACAATCTGTGGGAGCTGTTAGAAGAAAAACAGGTGACGGTGGAAATCCCGGAACATGGATGTATTGCCATATCAGGGGACATGGACTGGACTATGGAGGCTTTCCTGAATCTATTGAAAAACTGTATGGAGCATTCTGCTTCCGGTGGGAGGATTTATTGCGATTATTCCCAAAACCCCCTATATGTGGAAATCTTAATATGGGATGAGGGAGCGGGCTTTGCAAAAGAAGACCTGCCCTATCTTTTTAAACGTTTTTATCGGGGAAAGGATGCAGGGGACGGCGGTATCGGCATCGGACTTGCTCTTGCTAAGTCTATTTTTGAATTACAAAATGGAACCATTACCGCAAGAAATCTGCCGGATGGAGGAGCCTGTTTTGAAGTCAGGGTTTATAGTCACTGAGCTGTCACTTTTCTTTGTTACAATGAAATGGTAGTAAACATACGATTTCAGGAAAGGAAAGGGAGGAAAAGATGGAGATTTTGAAATGTCAGGGGGTAAGGAAGGTATACGGCACCGGCAATAATCAGGTGACAGCCTTGGATCACATTGACTTTTCCATAGAGAAAGGGGAATTTGTAGCAATCGTAGGAGCTTCCGGCTCCGGAAAATCTACATTATTGCATATTCTTGGGAGCGTCGACAAGCCTTCTGAGGGAAAGGTCATTATAGAGG
>CAMWWJ010000087.1 GCA_947177925.1 uncultured Lachnospiraceae bacterium | reverse complement strand
CAGTATTATAATATAGGTCTCTGATTGCATAACCATAATACTTTCCGGCAGGAGTTTCCGTAAACCTTACATTACCTGTGCCATTGCCTACCCATTCGATGCCTTCCGGAAGTCCTTTATTGAACCGGTCTCCTTCTGCTACCGGCTCATAGTTACTCTCTGTGGCTGTGGCACCCAGCCACTGATAATTTCTATTTCCATAGCTCCCCTCCGCAGGATTGGTGTCTATTTCCATTCCCTGCAACAGATTCCCTCCCGGTTGGTTTTCTGTAGCCGGAGAATTCTGTGGAGACTGTGGTTCTTTTTCTTCCAGATTCTTCTCCTTTTCTCCATTACCTTCATTGGAAGCAGGCTCCTCATCATCTTCCACTGTAACAGTTACTTCATCCTGATTGTTTACTTCCGGCGTTTCTTTCGCAGGGATCTCTTCCGTTACCCCATCCGTATTGGCAATGACGGAAAGAGTTCTTGTAAGAGCTCCACCGCCAAAGTTATAACTGTTTTTTGAAACACTATTTTCACTTACTCCCTTCATTACATTAATCGTGCCGGAACTATCAATAAAATATTTGTTCGTATCCATCTGATAATTCCCTGCATTTCCCGGATCCATCTCAAATATACCGGCTACATACTGTTTATCTGCAAGTTCAAATCCTGAAGTGGGATTGCTTGCAAATGTAGCGCTGTCTGAATAAACCGGATTATCCGATACAAATCCGCTTTGATTTCCATAATCAACGCCATAATCCTTAATCAAACCATAATTACGCATCATAAGCAAATTGGAAATGCCTTCATCCGGATCTGGAGTAAATAGGCTTCCAATGGATTTTGCCCGAGAAACCTCTCTAAAATCCTTATCACTGTTCTTATCCTTTACAAAATATCCGATTTCTTCATTTTCATTAGCCGCATGTTCTGGCACCACTTCCAAAATCTTAAAATTACCGCCTGTATATTTTGTTGACACCTTCTGCAAAATATTTGTACTAGCCTCTACCTGTTCCGTAGTCTTTTTCGCAACAAAGGTACAGATTGCAATGGCAACGGCTAACACAACTGCTGTGTTCAATATTCTGATAATAAGCTTTTTCTTTCCCTTTTCCATATTTTCCCTCCATTGCATTGTGGTTCACCTGCTTTGGGCATTTTATTTATTCAGTCTCCAATACTTATAAGTTTCATCAAAAGCATATCTGGTTCCATTATATTCTATCTCGTATCCGTTTCCTTTATTGCCATAACGAACCCTGAGTGATTGAGACGTTCCGGGGCTTGAATTCGTATATACCGGAATACTTACAGATTGGTAACTGCCGTTACGCGGGATAGAAGATGCTGGGAAATCCACACTACCCGGTCCCGGAATAAAGGTCGTGCTTCCTTCTACATTTGCCACATACACATCATAATTTACAAAAGAAACCATATCCTTATTTGAAATCACATAATAATCATCCAGTGCAATTCTCAGATTAATGGGTTCCGTAGGATACCGTCTCTCGGTAGCACCAGTTGACAGCCTGAATTTAGCCTCTGTTACTGCCACATCCCGAGTTCCTAAAATGCTTTTTCCATTTTCCGAAGTGAGCATTCTGCAAGTCAAAAATCTGTTTGAACTGCTTCCGCTGCCGGCTACCTTTACATCATCCAAAAATGCACTCATCTGGGAAGTTTTTACTATATTATAGCCCTGAGTGGAAACAGTAATATCGGTTGAAGCTCCCTTACGGATTACAATATGTCCTGTTGTAGGCCCTACCTTTGTTACATTTACTAACGGCAGTTTAATATGTGTGGTTCTATTATCTGAACCGGCTGGAGTCGTATAATATACCTTTAACTCAATATCCAGTTCCTCATAAAACTTTTTCCTCCGAGCCAGATTTCCATCATGATATGCATCAAAATCCACATACATAACATTGTCATTATTTAAACTAATAAAGGAATGGAAGTCCCCCGGATACCCCGGCACACTGGTTATCTCAATCTTATTCACACTGATAAGTGATGTAACATCCCCCGCTATCGCTGTAGGATTTGCCAGAAAATGAGACTCTAAATCCATATTCACACCACGGACAAGAAAGAGATTGCTTGTGCGTATCGTATCTGATATGTAAAAAATATACTCACCCTTTACCGCATTGTCAAACGTGGAAGTTGCCTCTACCTTAAAGCGGAAAGAAGAATTGATACTGTCTTTCAAAACAACAGTTGAGCCATTCATTGCCGCCTCGCTTGCGCTGTTGGGAGTCTGCCAGTTATTGTTAAAGTTTCCTGAAGAATCGGCAACGTCCTTATACAGCTTCCATGTAACCTCCTGATCTCCACGACCTAAGTTCCATACCTCTACTGCTGCATTAAAGGCAATGGAAGTATTTTTTCCTGTTACAGGCTTTCCTTCCTCGTCATAATGTAATGATGCAGTAGGGTTTACCGATACGCTTATCACTTTATCTATATAAATGGTTGCATAGCCTGACTTGCTGGGATCCTGCCTTGAAGTTGCCACCAACCGGAAACTTCTGACAGAAGGATCCGGAAAAGGAGGGGTCATAGTATGCTGCCTGAGATAACAACCATTGTCCAAAGTAACTGGACCCGAAGTTATGTCGATATGTACCCCTGCCGCATCCGGAGTAGTATTCATGGACCAGTCAAATTCCTGACTAATCCCTGCGCTGCCATATGCAGTTGCCATAAAAAGCCCTGTAGAATTACTACTCTTAAGCTGCAACGGCTGATCCCTTTTCACTTGAATGCGAGCCTCTGAAGGCTCCACCTTCACTCTGGTTATTTCAGAGCCCGTTGGTCCATCAGGCCTTGCATTGGTCCCTTCAACTACATCATTACGCATATGTACCTGATAATTTCCCTTATAGCTCTTATTTCTCCGGGCATAAGTAATATCAAATTCAAGAATCTTATCATTGGAAAGTTTACTGGTATCAACCGTAAAGTCCTCTACATTATCAGCCAGTATTTCCGCCTCGTCAGAGTTAAAAGATTCCCAGTCACCATTGCCGCCAGCAGCAGCCGCATCCCATGCAACCTCGTTAAAATAAATCCTCTTGCTTGCTTTATCAAAAAAAATGATGGACTTGACCTTACTATTACTATTAATCAGCTGCAGAATCTTGGCATTATTCAAGGTAACCTCAGTACCGGATGCATTCTTATATTTTACAACAAAGGATTCATAAGAAGTAACTCCAGAACTGTCAACCGATTCGTGCCCATCATAAAACTTCAACTGAGTCTCACAATCAATTACCCGGTCAGTAATGGCATTGGCAGTAAGCTGCGCCTCTTCCTGAACATCAGTTTCCGCAGTATTATGATTGTATGTATTGGAACTCTGGCGGACGAATGCAACCAGCGATACGCCCACAATGGATAAAATCATAACTGCAATAAGCAATTCTACCATTGAAAATCCTTTATTTTCCTGTAACAGCTTTTTCCCCATATTATTCATACAATCACCTACTTACCATGTCTCACAGCTTTGCCTGTTTTCTTCATCAATCTAATTACATACTCTCTTGTTCCGCCCAATACATGAATTTCTTCCACATATTTACCAGCCTGATAAGGAAGAAAGGCTCCCGTAGAGCGGTCATAAGAAAAGCAGACACCATCACCTTCCCCTCCCGACACCGGCACATCCGTGACAGAACCTGAAGCGCTGTCTTTTACTTTACAAATCATGGTAACTCCTTTTCCCGCCACCTTTTTTCCTTCTGTGGAATTGGCAGTTCCCTTTACATAAGTCTTTGAATAAATGGAATTGCCCTCCACATAAAACTCAATGTATACCCCCTTGCTCACTACATCTGTCGTCAATGTGCCATCCGCCTGAAATACAGCTGTGGTTCCTGATGCAAGGGTTGAATGGGCAAGCACCTGAGTTTTTTCTGTTGCAAGGGTACTCATCACTTTCTTATAAGCTTCCTGAGCATTATAACTAAAAATCACTTCACTTTTGACTATACCAAAGGTAAGCAGCACTCCCATAATTGCCATTATAACAATTAGTTCAATCAGAGAAAAACCCTTGTTATTCTTCATATCATCACCTACTTTTTATTCCAGTTTTCATAATGAATCAAATCTGCAATTTCAATAAACCCATATTCATTTGTTGCACCAACAGAGTTTCCGGACACTGTTGAGTAAGTCAGATATGCAGCGCCGTCAATCAATATTTCTGCTGCAAAAGGTCCGTCAACGACGTCTTTTTGCCTACACCTTAATGCCTGCCTTGCCTTACTGGGCTCTGCCTCCATCAAGTTACAGGTAGAACCAATTGTAATAGTTCCGCCGGAAATAATAGTTCCCGTAAACGTATCAGCAATAACCTCTACATCCCCACTTGCCACCACAAAATACAAATTCTTTGCCATAGCCGAATCAATTTTCAAAGTGTCATGGCCTTTGTTATTTTCTACCCATGCCCTGACTTCATCATTCCCTGTCAAACCATTTGTAAATTCCATGCTGTGTCCCCGAGCCACAAAAGCATCAAACTGAGATTCCGGCAAAACAATATTCTCATATGCGGTCTTTCCTAACTCGCTACTTGAAAGGTTATTTCTATTTAAAATCAATTTTGCATACAATGCTTCATAAGTATCCTTAATCTGATCAACGGTTGCCGTAATTGAGGAGATGTCGCCCATGTCTTCTGTTTTTGTATCCTGCCGCAATGCAGCTTTTCCATTCCTGTCAAAATAAATCAGATTACCTGCAATATGCAACGGAGATGTCATCTGTCCGCCGGCATCCTTTCTGCCTAAATCATTATTCCATTTAAAATCAGCAATATATTCTTTAATATAAGCATCTACACCATCTTTGTCCGCATTATAATAATCTGTAAAAAACCGGTTTGCCATTGTTTCTGAGGCAAAATAAAGATAATAGCATACTAAAATGCTTCCGTTTACCTTTCTGAAAACCGGACGGTAGGATGCGCCGTAAGAACTTGGCGGCTTGCCAAGCTTTGCAAATACCTTATCCAGACGCACTGGTGTATATTTCAGAGAACCATCATCTTGCTTTGTATTGGTAAGTTTGTTATACTCTGCCAGAGTCAATGGATTTTTCGCCAGTACCTGCACATTTCCCTCATATCCCATGCACTCTTCCGGAACCATGTACATAATCTGATCACTTTTTACAGCTACAGACTGACCTAACATCAAGTCGCTATGATTGGTATAGGGCCCTGGACTGTTGATGTTGACAGTTTCCATATATTTGTCGGATTCCTCCGCAGTCCCTGCATCATAATGGGTTGCTCCCACAAAAGCATGCCCTAAAAGCATCAGATTCTTAAGCCCGGACATATCCAAAGTGGTGTTCGCCCCATTTATAAGTATAGAACTGCTTTCTGCTGCATTTACATTGCCGCTTCCATAGCCAAAATACTGCCCGCCTAAAGTAATACGGGAGCTTTTTCCATCAACCGTCAAATCGTCCTTTACATAGGTATTGTCTAATAAGGAAATATTAGCGCTGTTTACATCAATAGCTTCCGTCCAAAGCTGATTGCCGGGTAATGTGCTAATGCTGTTTCCGCCGACATCACCTGTTTCAGCCACAACTCTTTTTGCTATGATTCTATGCAGAGCGCCGTTTCCATTACCAAATTCCAGCGTGCTGTGAGCGCCTGGAAACATTCCTTCCGTTCCGCCCGCATATAAATTTCCGTCTATTGTAACTCTTGTACTGGATGTTGTTTCAAAACGTTCATGGGCGATTGAACTATAAGTTTCAATTTCCGGTATTTCTTTAGCGGAAACAAAACTCACATCCGGCATCACAATTGAAATATCGGTGTCAAGCATGGATACATATCCTCTTGGATCCGTATATTGTAAAGATATATTTTTCAAAACAATCTTATTACTGCCTGCAGGATCATACTCAAGCAATGCATTGCCTTGTGTGGTCAAAACAATTGCGCCGATGCCATTGTGATATCTTGTCTTATCTAAATAAAGCGTCAGCTTATCCACCAGATACTTGCCCGTATTCAAATGGGAATTCGTTGGATCCTTATACCGAAGCCTTTCCCATAAGGATTGATAGAGTTCTGTTTTGAATCTTCTCTCCTTCTCATCAACAGACAGTTCTGCCCTTTTATTTGTCTGCATATAACAATCAGACATAGAGGCAGAAAGTTCTCTTTGCAATCCAATATTAATCTCATTTAAGGCAGTCTCCACTGTATAAAAGTTATCCTTTGCACTTCTGTCACTATATTTCATGAAGAAATTATAATAAGAGCTATATACAGCTATCGCCACCAGCACGCCTACAAATGAAACCATAATGATTACCATAAGCAAAGATGCGCCTTCGTTATGATATCGCTTTTTTTTCATTGTCCCAACAATTCCTGAAATTTTTTGAAACATAGAGAACATCCCTTTCTTTAATTGCTGCTGCCTGTAAATTTAGCAATCCGCGCTTCTTTCTCATAATTGCGCCCCGGCTCAAAAACCTGTACCGTCACCTCATAAATATAATCCTTCTGGGTAGAGCCTTCCTCTCTATTAATGCCATCCAGGCCTCCTACTCTCATTTTTTTTGTCACATCATCATCTGATAATATAGAGCTTCCATTCACTGTATATAACCCCATTCCTGCCATTTTACTGTCATCGACCAGATTATATCCTATGTTCGTAAAAATATGAGTATTTATATTATTTAAAACATTATGCTCTAAATTTTCCGTAATATTTACCCGCACTTTATAGTTGTTCTCATTTGTAGGAAGAGCGGCTAGAAGAGCTGGATCTGCACTAGGAGTAGTATCAAATGCTTTTGTATGACGAACCAAGAACAGATTCATATCCGCTCCATAGGTCGTGCCGCCGTCCACTTTTCCTCCTTCATTTTTAATATTGATAATGTCCTCTCCTGGAGATGCAGGCGTGCTATAGGCCTCGTAGTTTGGAAGATAGTAAATATAAACATTCCTTGGAGCTTTTTCGCTGCTTCTAAATATCTCCTTCGGAAGCACACTGACAATATGAGGGTCACGTGCACCACTTAACGGATCTAAAAGAGATTGATTCATCAATTCAAATTCATAGCCTACCGTTATAATCCTGTAAGGCTTGCTGGCATCTGCCGGATTATTCTCTCTTCTGACTGTAATATTAATCTGCCGCTGAAGCGCTGCCATAACCTGTTCTCTGGTAACCCCTGTCCTGCACCGGGCTACAAATTCCGACACAGCCTTATCAAATTCATCATCAGCTTCCATAGAAAACCTATCAGGAGTCGTATCGTCAATAGCCGCATTTGTACCGGTATTACTTGTTATCCTGGATAACATCTCGTCATTATAAGTCCTTTTATTGTTAAAGTGCTCAGGGTCGTTGGGGTTCGAAATCTTTGCCTGAATATTGGAGTAAGGTGATACATCCACTTTAGTATCTAAGTTGTTTTGCTTATATACACGGTAATAATTGGCATCCATGGTTAATAGTACATCATATTTTTTGGAACCGTACTGAACATTTCTAAGCCAGAACATATAAGCATGGGCATCCTGAATGGCTTCCTTCCTACTGTCATCCAAAAAGTACACATTATCGTCTCCAGTCCGATCCGCCTTATAAATATATTTCGCAGTGTAGGAAGGATTCAAATCAGTGGTATCCACTCCGCCTACCTCTTTATAAACACCTGGTTCCATGCCGCTCATCATGATGGTATCCTGAAAATTAACTTTACGTTCTATACCTCCGCTCTTGTCATACACATATTCCCGCGTGTTATCCTGATAGGTATCGGGGGTATATACAGGAACTTTAACAGTTTTACCCTCCGTATTGCTAACATCAGTCACATTAAAAGTACATCTTCCCCAATTCCCCACTTTCATGCTGGTAGGCATGAATTTCAAATCAGGAGCCGGATTTACATTTTCCAGCTGGATAATCGTATTTTCCACACCGTAAGCGCTAATGCCCTCCATAATGTTCTGCGCCACTATAGTACCATTCATAGTGCGCTTGGATTTGGAATTTACTTTGGAGGAAGTAACGAAATTCGCCAGCATGGGGACAACTGCAATGGAAAGAATTGCTACAGCTATTAAAACCTCTGTTAACGTAAATCCCTTATTATTCCCTCGAATTTTCATTAGACTTCCTCCACTTCTTATATTTCATTTCTAACACCTTATATAAAGTAATTCTAAATTAGTTTTCTTCCTCTGATTCTGCCTCATCACCATCTGCCGGCGGAGTATTCTCCGCATTGGCATCAAAGGTATTATTTTCCCTGCCTACATTTAAAGTCTCCGATGACTTGAACAGATTATCCGTACCTACACCAATGCCTGGAATATTCGGTGCTTCATAGGTTCTGTCGGTTCCGGTAAGACTGAACATATTTACAACCATAGAGCCTCTGATGTTGCCTGTCTGCTCCTCATAATTTAAGTTAAGGTTACTAATGGACTTTTTATTTTCTCTATCCTCCAAAAGTTCCTTAATCCAATCCTTTGCTGCCGTATACGTAATAGTGAAATTAAATGTAATGGGCGCTTTGTATAAAGCAATCGTAGCTGCGGCTGAAGTAACGGGGGCTGCAGACTCATTCTCTGCATCTACAGTTTCACCTTCTACAGTCTCTATACCGTCATCCACCACTTCCGGCTGTTCCGGCGCCTCTACTACCGGCTGTGCTACTGACACCATTTCTGCATAAGGCATATCAATGGCTGTTGCAAGGACGTCATATTTTGTTTCCGTCTTATATGCATAATAGATTTCATCTTCCGGATGAAGCTCTGATGGAAACTGTGCCTTGATTTCTTCCATTTCCTGATTCATCCTGTCGGTTTCTGCAATATAAAATTCTTTATTATTCATTAATTCCTGTAAGCGTGCCACTTCCTGAGACAAAGTGGCATTTTCAGCCTCAATTATTTCTCTCTGTTTATTCCACTTCGTAAATACAAGAAAATAAACCAACAAGGGAATTGCCAATCCAATCAATATGATAATGATATTTTTATCTCTTTCTTTTAACTTGAGTTTCATGTCTTTCCCTCCTTTATTCCACTGTCTCAGTTTCCACTGCATCTAAAGATTCTTCAATGACTGCTTCATCCTGTAAAATCTTTGGATTCACTCCATATGTACATGTAATCGTCGCCTTTACTTCTGTATCCACTTGATTTGTTCCTTCTACAGCTTCTGTTTCGGTTGCAACACTGGTACAAGACACATCTTCGAAATATTCTACACTTCTAAGCTGAACAATGGCTTTTGCCACAGAACGTTTATTGGGATAAGTGGCGCCAATGGTCACTTCCGTTTCTGTAATACTCAGGCTGTCGATGCTAATCTTTGTAGGCATTAAAGCTTCCAAATCCGCAAATACCTGAAACAGCTCTGAATTATAATTTTCTGTCTGGGCATATACCGCAGTCAGATATTGATAATCCGCCTCCACCTGGATATAAGTATCATAAATAGGCTGGATTTCCTGTAGCTGCTGTTTTTGCAGGAGCAGGGCATCATTTTCTGCCTTTGCCGCAAAGTAGGGAATACCCGCCCATGCAGCTAAGAAAATCGCAAAAAGTACTCCGCCTCCTAAAACAAGCACTGGAACCTGACTCTTCTTCTTTTCTGCAGTTTCCTTGGCCCCTTTGCCTCCCTTAGAACCTGCAACAGCACCCGAGGTAAACCCGGAGGTACTAAGCCCTGCACCGATTACCGAGATATAATCTCCAAGGGAAATATCCTGCAGATGGAGTCCCTGACTGATGTTGGTACCTGACAAATCCCTCAGCACTTCCACATCCCTGCCAAGCTCCATTGAGAGCAGATTGGAAAATCCCCAGAAGTCCGCTGCAATACCGGTAATAATAATTCTATCAATACCGGACTCTCTGTTTTTGGAATTGTAATAATCAATGACACGTACAATAGAGCTGATAAGCTGCTGATAGGAATAAGTTACATCCTTCCTTAACCGGAGCATCTTCAGATTGGCATCTGCCTGTTTGGATGCTACGGTCGCTGCCGCTGCACCAACCGCATCGCCTGTGGATGAAGCTCTTTCAGCCGCTTCCTTTTGCGTCCTTAAAAGCTCTTCTGTTTCTTGTTCCCTTTGCTGCAGTACTTCCTCTTCATCGGGACGCATGACAAGATTGTTTCTCCTTAACGTCTTGACAGCTGCTTCATAGGAAAGCTTTTCCCCGTAAGCATCCGTCTCCATTAAAGTTTCCACAATCTGGTCGGCACCGTACATACCAGATCTCTGCATACCAATAACACCGTCTTTGATAACGGTAATCAGAGAATTTCTTTCATCTATTTTTACTACCAGATTTGAACCGGTTGCAAATTTTGACCTTAATACTTGAAAAATAGAATTGCCACTGTATTCAATGGATTCCAACTCCAATTCCATAGCCTTTGCCAAACTCTCATATCCTTCAAATATATCACTAGGCACCGCCATCAGCATCAGATGGAACTGCTTATTGCCAGCACTGTCTGTTACCGTATTCATAATGTTATGGGCAAACTGATACATGGAAGGATTCACGGGAAAGTAATCCGTCACATTGCTTAACACCAAATCCCTTACTTTATTTTCCTTTACTGCCGGAATCATAGCCTCTCTATTGGCAATCTTTGTGGAAGAAACCGAAAAAATAACTTTCTTCGCATGCATTCCATTTGCCTCTAAATAGGATTTCAATTCTTTGACGAACTCCGCATCAGGACGGACATATCCATCATCCAGCACTCCCTGTGGTGTCTTCATGCTGAATACACCGTATACCTTCGGATGCTTTGAACGATAATCCATTTCGCATACTTTTGTTAAGGAATAACCAACCTCAATACTTAGTGCTCTCTGTGCTTTTGCCATGTCTTACCTCCCTAAAAAATATGGAATAACTCCTCATTTTTTATTTCTTCTTTCTTTCATTAACACTTTAACGCTGTCATATTACTCTATATGATATATCTATGTATCCTATAAAGC
>CAMWWJ010000086.1 GCA_947177925.1 uncultured Lachnospiraceae bacterium | reverse complement strand
ATCTGAAAGTTATCGTTCAAGTTTTTCTAAGTTCTTGATTATTACATCAGAACAGTAAAACTCAAGATCATTTTCTTCATAATCCCCAACTTCATACTTTAAGCTATTTTCGTATCCTCTTACAGACATATCTTTAATGTAGAATCCCAATATTTGTCCATTTCCTTGAAAACGGAAAGAATTTACATCCTTACATTCTATCAAAATTTTATAGTTATCAGGGCTGACCATCTCCAATACAAGATTTCTATGTTCTTCCCAAGATTCATCATCAAAAATAGTTTCCCATTTCAAGGAAACAATCTCATCAAACATATTGAAGTTTTCAATATTAAAATTTGGGAAAACAGATTTAATTATAGCTAAATTCACTTTAACTACTCCCTTATAAAATTGAAAGTTAACGTTTATAATAACCAGCTACGCCAACTCCGATTGTAGACCAGTGATTTGCTTTCCGCATTTCCACCGCCACATCTTCGTTATTCTCAGTGGGTATGCCGTCTGCTTTCATTTCTTCTATCATCTCCATCACATCAGATGGCACTATCTCTCTATAAACACCCACGCTGATATTCAAAAAGGCAAATGAATACCCTTGCTCTGAATCATCAATTTCTCCATCGTTCTTCTGCCGTAATAGGTCGGCTAATTCATCGGCAAGGATGTCAAACGCAGAAACTCCATAAATTACAGGGTGCAGAGAACCATCGATTCCCCCCAAAAACTCAATAAATTCCACCGTATTGTTATCACTGTAATCAATCGCCATGTCGTTGTCATAGTAGTAATATCGCTTCCCTACAAGTTGACCTTTGCCGATTGCAGTTTCAACAGCAGACCGATTCATTCCCAAATAAATTGAAATACCATCAACCACAACTTTTTCTAAAGGATATATTTCTGTGTTCATATTAAACTCTCCGATCAATACCAATCTGTATTTCTAATAGAATAGCACAATTGCACACATATTTCTATCAAATTTCCATTAGATTTCTTCCTCCCTCCGTTTCACTCTGCCCTGTTGCCTGTTATGCTGGCTTCCCCGGAAAAGGGCAAGCCCATAAGCCCGTAAAGCATTTTTATGATTTTAAGCCATTCCTGCAAGATGTTATAAAAACTTACGGGGCTTATAAGAAGATTTCCCACTATAAAATTTATAAAAAATAAAAGAATACCCATAAAAGGAAGGTCCTTCCAACGTATCTATGTTAAGTAGTAGAAAACAGATAGATCATAGATTGGGAGGACTTTTATTATGAGTAGAAAAATAGTGAGCTTATTACTGGCAATTGTAATGACTGCTTCTATGCTGACAGGCTGTGGAAAAAAAGCGGCTTCGGATGAAACCGCAACTTCAGACGATACCTATACGGAGGAAGGAGCCCTGACGGATGAGGTAGTGGATGCAGAATATGATCAGGATGGGACAGCCGGAAATGATGAAGCAGAAGGAAGCGCAGATTTGGAAAATGGCAGACAAAGGGAAGAAAATAAGTATGAGAGCGAGGCAGCAGGAGCTGATGTGTATAACAGCGCTGACAGTGCAGCTATGAAAGAAAGTCTGGCAGAAGACTACGCTGTGCCACGTTATGCAGACGATTATGTTCCTTATAATGGTGAGGAATACAGCAATACCGAAGAAAATCCCTTTTATTCGGTAAAGGAAAATCCCTTATCCACCTTTTCGGCAGATGTGGATACCGCTTCTTATACCAATATACGGAGGATGATCCGGGAAGGCTATTACATAGATGAAATTCCCACTGGAGCAGTAAGGATTGAAGAAATGCTCAATTACTTTTCCTATGATTTAAAGAGACCTGGCGGAAGTACTCCCTTTGGGGTTACCACGGAAGTGGCAGACTGCCCATGGAATAGAAGCTCAGAGCTTTTCATGGTAGGAATCAGCACGAAGGAAATCGATTTCTCCGAAGCGGCTCCTTCCAATCTGGTATTTCTGTTAGATGTATCCGGTTCCATGAGCGATGAAGACAAGCTTCCCCTTTTACAGAAGTCCTTTTCCATGCTGACAGATAACCTGACCGGCAAGGACAGAGTTTCCATAGTAACCTATGCTTCTGATGTGCAGGTTATTTTAGACGGGGCGAAGGGAAGCGATAAGGACAGGATTTTAGGCGCCATCAACGGGCTTTTTGCAGAAGGCGGAACGAACGGCGGCGAAGGAATACAGACAGCTTATGATTTGGCAGAAGATTATTTCATAAAAGGAGGGAATAACCGTATTATCCTTGCTACGGATGGAGATCTGAACATTGGCCTTACCAGTGAAGAGGAGTTAGAGGCGCTTATTACGAAAAAGAAGGAAAGCGGTATTTTCTTGTCCGTTTTAGGATTTGGAACAGGCAATATCAAAGATAATAAAATGGAGCTCCTTGCTGATAAGGGAAATGGAAATTACAGCTATATTGATTCGGAAAGAGAAGCCAGAAAAGTGTTAGTAAAGGAAATGGGCGCAACCCTTATGACGGTAGCAAAGGATGTGAAATTCCAGGTGGAATTCAATCCGGAAATCGTGGAAAGCTATCGGCTCATCGGCTATGAAAACCGGGTCATGGATGATTTCGATTTTAAAGATGATACGAAGGATGCAGGAGAAATCGGTGCAGGACATAGTATGATTGCCTTGTATGAAATCGTTCCTGCCAGGAATTCTGCAAAAGGCGGAAAGGATTCCATTGCTTTAAAATATCAGGATGATTATGTGACAAATACGTCACAATCGAAAAAGGAGGATAAGGCACCACATGAAATAGGGAAGAACAGTGAATACTGTACCGTAAAAATTCGCTATAAAGAGCCTGATCAAACAAAAAGCAGGGAAAGCGAATATCCGGTAAAGGGAAGCGATTATACACAAAAACCTTCCCAGGATCTGCAGTTTGCAGCCTGTGTGGCACAGTTCGGCATGCTGCTAAAGAACAGCAGATATGCAAACGACAGCAATATTGAGGATGTGATTGACAGGCTTTCAGAGCTGGATTTAAGGGATGAATATCGAAAGGAGTTTTATATTCTCGTAAAGCAGGCTGGAGGCTATAGAGGGTATTTGGGAGTAGAAGACTTTTAAGGACTCTGGCAAAAAGTCTGGTCCGTTTCCGGTACTCCATGCGGAAGGATTTGTTTTCTTCTTTTGGAAATTCCATAAATATGCTTTTCTCCATGATAATCTTTTTTTAAAACGCATATACTGAATTTTTAGAAATATAGTGTTATTTTTATGCCTGCCGGAAGTTGTGCAGTACAATTTCTTTAAATAAAAAGCAGGCTTACAGTTATAAAATAAGGAAGGGAAGGAAAGCGGGATGAAGGGGATTGATGGAATTTTAGAGGATGTAAAGAACGGTGTATATGACAGCAGGATTCAGGATATATATGTAGATGAAAAGTTGACCGGATATGAGAGGGAGCGGTATGAGGCCGCATTGTTACAATTCAGGAAGCTGTTTGGAGAAAAGGAAGTGGAGCTGTATAGTGCGCCGGGTAGAAGCGAAGTGTGCGGCAATCATACGGACCACCAGCAAGGGCATGTTCTGGCAGCTTCCGTCAATCTGGATGTGATTGCAGTGGCGGCTTTTTCCCATGACCGGACGATCAGGCTGGTGTCGGAGGACTCTCCCATGATAGTGATTGATTTGAATGAGCTTGAAAAGAAGGAAGAGGAGCTTGGGACCACAGCGGCGTTGATTCGGGGCGTGGCAGCAGGCATGGAAGCCGGAGGCTGGCAGATCGGCGGTTTTTTGGCATATGTCACAAGCGATGTGCCCATGGGGGCAGGCATGTCATCTTCGGCTGCATTTGAAAGCCTTGTAGGAACCGTTCTTTCAGGCATGTACAATGACGGCAGGGTGTCGTCAGAAGAGATTGCGAAAATCGGACAGTTTGCTGAAAATGTATATTTTGGAAAGCCATGTGGACTGATGGACCAGATGGCATGCAGTGTAGGCGGGCTTATTTATATAGATTTTAAGGATCGGGCAAATCCGGTTATAGAGCAGGCAGCCTGTGATTTTGAGGAAAATGCATATAGCCTTTGTATTGTGGAGACAAAAGGCTCCCATGCGGACCTGACGGATGATTATGCGGCTATACCAGTGGAAATGAAGCAGGTGGCAGAATGCTTCGGGAGAGAATTTTTAAGTGAGGTGGACGAAAAGGAATTTTATGAAAATATTGCAGGGCTTCGGAATCAGGTGAGTGACAGGGCACTGCTTCGCGCCATGCATTTCTTTGGAGAGCAGAAAAGGGTGAGGGAAGGAGTAAAGGCTCTGGAAAATCATGATTTTCAAGGGTTTCTGGAGGTTATCAGAAAAAGCGGGGATTCTTCGGCAAAAATGCTTCAGAACATATACAGTCCAAAGGACGTGCATACCCAGAATGTAACAGTTGCACTGGCAGCCAGTGAATATATTCTGCAGGAAGCGGGCGTTTGCAGGATTCATGGAGGGGGATTTGCAGGAACCATTCAGGCGTTTGTGAAAAATGAAGCAGCAGAGACTTATAAAAGCTATATGGAGTCCATTTTCGGCGATGGTGCCTGTCATGTGCTGAAGGTGAGACCTTACGGTGGAATCAAAATCATTTAGGAGGGAGTCATTATGATTTGTGAATGAATCAGACAATTGGTTGCATACGAAATAGAGTAGCAGTTCATTGGACCGGAGGATGAAATATATACGAGGAATCTTCTGCTGAAGCTGTTAAAGCTGGATTCCTATGAAGAATCGGGATGGGAAAGAAAATAGAAACTCCAAAGGACTTGGAACAGATGTTTATAAAAGAGATGAAGAAGGGCGGGAGGGATATGCCATACTTATTTCTTTACACACTCAAATATAGGGGCGATTTTTGCCCCTATATTTTTGTAGCTTTAATCAAATTTTCTATCATAAAGCAATGCTGCAATCAGAACCACAAAACAAGAGCCTGCATTATGCACCAAAGCACCCGTTGTGGGATTCAAAATCCCTAATACGGAACAGGTCACCGCTATAAAATTAATACACATAGAAAGAGTAATACTTAATTTTATTGTTGCTACGGTAGCATTTGACAATCTTTTCAGATAAGGGATTTTAGAAATATCATCACTCATAAGGGCAATGTCTGCTGCTTCCACCGCAATGTCGCTTCCCATGTTTCCCATTGCAACACCAACATTGGCAATTTTAAGTGCGGGTGCGTCATTTACACCATCTCCTATCATACATACCTTGTTACCCTGCTCCTGTATTTCAGAAATACTCTGCACTTTTTCTTCCGGTAATAAATCAGCCTTCATTTTTGTAATGCCTGCCTGAGTTGCAAAATAGGCAGCCGTTTTTTGGTTATCACCTGTCAGCAATACGGTATCTGTGTTCATATCCGACAATTTTGAAACCATTTCCCCTGCTTCCGGTCTTAATACATCAGATAATGCAAGAATACCAAAACAGGAATTGTTATCAGCAACAATAATAGATGCTTTTCCTTGAATACGCAGTTTTTCCAGTTCATTTTTCACATTTTGCGGTATCGTTATGCCGCTTTGTAGAATATATTTTTCATTTCCAAGATACAGTTTCCTGTCGGATACTTCTGCATAGATGCCTTTCCCACTCTGCATCTGAAAAGAATCGGACTCCTTAAGTGCCATACCTTTTTCTTTCGCATAAGCCACAATCGCCTTTCCTAATGGGTGTTCACTCTTGGCTTCTGCAGAAGCTGTCAGGGTAAGCAGCTCACTTTCACTTATGCTTTTATCAAAAGAAATAATATCACTCACTTCCAGTTTTCCATAGGTCAGCGTACCTGTCTTATCAAAAGCTATGGTATTCACTTTTCCCATTTTTTCAAGTGCTTCTCCCGATTTGATAATTACACCATGTTTCGTTGCCTGCCCTATAGCTGCCATAATAGCAGTTGGTGTGGCAAGCACTAACGCACATGGGCAGAATACAACCAAGACAGTTACAGCCCTCACAATATCCTGTGTTGCAAACCCTGTAATGATGGCAATCATCATGGCAACAGGCACAAGCCAGCTTGCGCATTTATCAGCAATTCTCTGCATAGGTGCCTGCTTATTCTCAGCATCCTGAACCATTCGTATCAGCTTTTGCAGAGAGCTGTCCTCACCCACTTTTGTTGCCCTCATATCAATAGAACCAAAACGGTTGATTGTCCCGCAAAAAACATCTTCTCCGATGCACTTATCGACTGGAAGTGATTCGCCTGTCATAATAGACTGGTCAATAGAAGTTTCCCCATGAATAATCATACCATCTACAGGTATTGTTTCTCCCGGCAACACCCGAAGAATATCATTTTGAAGAATTTTGTCGGCTGAAATTATTTCCTCTTTGTCATTTGTGATTCGTCGTCCCTGTGTTGGAGCAAGGCTAATCAGTTTCTTCAGTCCCTTTTTAGCCCTGTCCGTTGTCATATCTTCTAAGATAGCGCCAATTTCCATTATAAAAGCGACTTCACCAGCGGCAAATAAATCTCCTATGACAATCGCCGCAATCATGGCAATGCTTATCAGCAGGGCAGAAGATATTTTACTGATTCCCTTATTATAAATAACCCGCCATACCGCAAGATATAATAAAGGAATTCCGCAGATAATAACGGTTACCCATGCAGGATCAACAGGTAAGGCAATGTCTGTTCTTGGAAATACAAAACTCATAACAAGAAAGACACCGCCCACGATTGTCATTGGCAGACCTGCCAAAAAGTCATTCATACGTTTTATCATATAATACCACCTTTCCAGAAAACAAGTTACTTATTGACAACCAATCTTAACAGTTGTACAATCTATACGTTATCATACATTTTGTTTTGTATCTATTGTAACAATTTTAAAAAGCAAATCAACAACCAAAATGTTCTTTATGTATGATACTGAACATTTTTATCAAAATGTACGGAGATTTTATGGACAGACGACAACAGAAAACAAGGCAGGCTATTTTTAATGCGTTCAGCAGCCTGCTTGAAAGAAAAAGTTTTGGTAACATTACGGTGCAGGAAATCATAGACGAAGCAAACGTGGGAAGAAGCACATTTTATGCTCATTTTGAGACAAAGGACAGCTTATTGAAAGCAATGTGTACAGATATCTTTCAGCATGTTTTTTCTGATGATTTAGGTCGGGAAAGCAGCCATGACTTTTCTCATGTCGGACATGATTTTGAAAAAGAGATCACACATATTTTATACCATTTGAGTGATAACAGAAAAAATCTAAAGGGGCTTCTTTCATGTGATAGTGGTGAAACTTTTATGGGATATTTTAAGGGATATCTGCAAGAAATGTTCCCATCATTTATAAAAAAATTGCATAATGCATCCCCACCTGAATATGTTTTGAGTATGACAATATGCATTTTTGCGGAAACGGTACGATGGTGGCTTGCAGAGCATAACGAATACACACCGGAGCAGATTGCTTCATATTTTATGGAATATATCAGCTAAAGGACATTTCTTAGAAAGGAAATGTCCTTTTCATTCACTCATTTAAGACCTATTCTTTTCCGAAATCTTGCGTCAGTTACCGCAAACCGAGGGCGGTCAGTACAGAGCAGAGAGAACGGGCAAGGCAGATGATGATTAAAAGATGGAAGTTGATATTTGACAATTTGTCTTTCTTTTGTTATCATTCCAATAGATTACTCGGAGGGTGAGTCATTCGTTGGGAAATGATGAGCTGGATAAGGTAACAGGTTGAGATGCCTGTTTTCTTACCAGCTTTTTTTATTGTAAAGGAGACGAGAAAATGGATATGTTATCTGGAAATGTCGGGCACATTTATTTCAAGTATTTAACTGCGGCTTTTGGAAGTGCGTTAATTAGTTCAATTTATGGTATTGTGGATATGGCAATGGTGGGACAGTATCAGGGACCAAGCGGCACGGCAGCGCTTGCTGTTGTAGCTCCAATCTGGAATATTATATACAGTCTGGGACTCTTAACAGGAATCGGTGGCTCCGTATTATTGGGCAGTGCAAAAGGAAAAGGCGAAACAAAAGCGCAAAATGAATATTTTTCAGCAGCATTGATAGGCACAATAGCACTTGCAATTGTTTGTTGGGTGGCAATTTTGTTTTTTGATACAGAAATGCTGATGATTTTTGGCGCAGAGGAAACGTTGCTGCCTTTAGCAAAAGAATATCTTATTCCGGTTAAATTCGCAGTTCCTGCTTTTCTCTTTAATCAAATGCTGGCAGCGTTTTTACGGAATGATAATGCTCCTGCTCTGGCAACGGCAGCCGTTTTAAGCGGTGGCATTTTTAATATTTTTGGAGATTATTTCTTTGTTTTTACTTTGGACATGGGAATGCAGGGTGCAGGATTAGCAACCGCAATAGGGGCAGTCATTACTTGTGTGGTTATGCTTTCTCATTTTTTCACCCATAAAAACAGTCTGCATTTTGTTTTTCCTTCCTCGTTTTATAAAAAAGCACAGCAGATTCTGGTGACTGGCTTTTCCACTTTTTTCATTGATGTGGCAATGGGCTTTTTGACTATGATATTTAACCGACAGATTGTAAGATATTTTGGAACAGATGCCTTATCTGTTTATGGTGTCATTGTGAATGTTAGCACGATTGTACAGTGTTGCGCATATAGCGTAGGGCAGGCGGCGCAGCCCGTTTTATCTGTTAATTACGGTGCGGACAACTGGGTGCGTATAAAAGGGACGCTTCGGTATGCACTATATACAGTGATATTTTTCAGTGTTATATGGACAATATCCATTTGGGCAATTCCAAATGGATTTATCCGTGTTTTTATGGCGCCAACAGAATCTGTCTGCCAAATTGCACCGTCCATTATGCGCAGTTATGGTATATCATTCTTGCTATTGCCGCTGAATATCTTTTCAACCTATTATTTTCAGTCATTAATGAAACCGAGTGCCTCTTTCCTTGTTTCTGTTGCAAGGGGAATGGCTGTCAGTGGGATTTTGATTTATGCCCTGCCCGCTTTAGTAGGAGCAGATTCTATTTGGTTTGCTATGCCGGTTACAGAACTGTTAGTGGCAATCATTGTTATTATTCTGATGGTAAGATATACATCAAATGAATGCAAGAGTGCAATGTGATAGAAAAAACATCTAAGAAAGTAGAGATTTGAGAGAGTCCCTGCTTTTTTCTTATTTTTCTCAACACTCCTTTGAGCCAAAGGCATTTTGCAGTTCCTGCATAAAACGTTCTGCGATTGGTGTAAATACTTGTCTTTTTTCCAAATGATCTCAGGATATTCTCCGGCGCTGCTTGTTATCCTGTTCATGATGCTGCGCATGCGGATGCCCATGAGTTGATATAATGCAGATTCCTTTTCCATCCAATCCCTCCTGACCTGGTGTCGTATCTTACCTCTGAATCAGGAAGTTAGTAAGTGGAAAAAAGAACCATAAAAAATCATAAAAGATTTGTTGCATTTACCGCAATAAGATAATAGAATGTAGATAGGAAAGTATGAACTGTTACAGAAAAGCCATACTAACAAGGGAGGTGTTTATTATGGCAACTTCAAGCATCACGAAAAATTTTGTCATTTCCGGAAAGGAACAGGTGGAGATGTTTATCGATGCGATTGAAGAATCTGCTAAAAACCGTCCTGTCCGTACTCCTGTAGCTGCAAGGCAAATTAAAGGAGAAGAGGAACTGAGAAAATTTATGAAAGAATGGGAGAAAGCGAATGCTGATTAATGATAAGTTTTTTTATATCAACATTCGTGATTATCTGGCATTAGGAAATGATAATAAAGCCGGAGAGCCAATGCTTGCCAGAGTGCTTTCCGGTTTTTCATGCCCGAAAAACCCGGATGTGGAGCACTTTTTGAAGAAAAGTGCAGTAGAATTTGCAAAAAAGAGCCAATCGGTTACATACCTTGTATTTTCGGTGGAAGGTAAGGAACTGTTGGGATATTTTACTCTTGCGTTAAAGCCTTTGACGGTCAGAGGTGAAGCGGTAAGCAATACCATGAAAAGAAAATTGCTACGTATCAGTGAACTGGACGAGAAGTCAGATACATATACCATGTCTGCTTATTTGATTGCTCAACTTGGGAAAAATTATACGAATGGCAGAAATAATAAGATTACTGGAAGAGAGCTTATCGAGTTGGCATGGACTGTGATAGAGGATGCACAATATATGCTTGGCGGCATGGTAGCATTCTTAGAAGCGGAAAATGAGGAAAAGTTGTTATCATTTTATCGTGACAATCATTTTTCACAGTTTGACACCAGACAGACCGTATCAGGCATAGATGAACCGCATGAGTTGATACAGCTTTTAAGGTTGCTCTAACACAACAATTATAAGGTAATTGAAACAGAACTTTCCTATGCTCTGCCAGCTCCCACTGTGTATCGAAAAAACATTTATCGATTGGAAAAGCCAGAAGTTTCTTATTTTTCCCAAGACCCCTTTGAGTCAAAGGCATTTTGCAGTTCCTGCATAAAACGTTCTGCGATAGGTGTAAACACTTGCCTTTTTTTCCAAATAATGTACATATTTGTTTCAAGAGTCGGGAAAAGAGGACGGAATACCAGTCCGCTTTCCGGATTTGCATGAATAAGATTTTCAAAGGTCAGAAGAAATCCAAGCCCCTCTTTTGCAAATATAGAACCGTTGTAAGAGAGCCGGAAAGAACCTTCCAGTTTTAATTCATCAAGCCGGTTGCCGCACCATCTTGGAAGATCTGTCCGCCAGCCTTGTTCGGAACAGAACAAGGGGAGCCCAAGCAAATCTTCAAACCGGATCACCTGTTTTTCTGACAGTTTACAGGATACAGGCATAATCACCCCCCAACGGTTGGAGTCCGGTACTTTTAGGACATTATATTTTTCATAGTCCGGTTCTTCCACAATGACTGCAAAGTCGAGAATCCCTTTATCAAGCTTTTCTGTGACCTGTTCCGTGTCTCCGCTTGTAATATGGTAATGAAAATCCGGGTATCGCTGTTTGAAATGCTTAATGACACTTGCAAGATGCCGGATCTGATAAGACTCTGCACAGCCA
>CAMWWJ010000085.1 GCA_947177925.1 uncultured Lachnospiraceae bacterium | reverse complement strand
GGTTAATATGATACCTATACAGTTTTTCCCTTTATATGTTTTTCCTATCAGCTAGCATAATAAAAGAAATCTGTATAGGAGGAGCGACGCAAAGTAACTAAATTTTAGTTATATAGCGTCGCTCCTTTTTATAGAAAATAATTTCCACATCTGCCAAAGTCTTTTTCCTCTTAGGAATTATGTTCCTGCATATCTATTTCCCGTATATTCTTCCGGGTTGGCAGCACAAGGGACGGTGATACCGAAAGCTCATCAATTCCCATCTCAAGAAATGTCCTGGTCAGTGTAGGATCGGCACCAAGCTCCCCACAGATACCTACCCAGCAGCCATGCTTATGGCCATTTTCAATGGTCATCTGAATCATGCGAAGCACTGCAGGATGGTGAGAATCGTAAATATTGTCCAGTTTCATGTTCTGACGGTCAATTGCCAATGTATATTGTGTCAGATCATTTGTTCCAATACTGAAAAAGTCTACTTCTTCAGCCAACAGATCGCTGATCATAACGGCAGCAGGTGTTTCAATCATGATTCCCTGTTCAAACTCTCCATAAGGAACTCCTTTTGCATCAAATTCCGCCTTAACCTCCTCTACGATTTCCTTAATCTTACGCACCTCGTCTACAGAGATGATCATCGGATACATAATGGCAATATTTCCAAATACGCTTGCCCTGAGCAATGCACGAAGCTGTGTCTTAAAAATGTCCACGCGATCCAGGCAGATACGTATTGCCCGGTATCCCATTGCCGGATTATCCTCATGATCCAGATTGAAATAATCAATCTGCTTATCAGCGCCGATGTCCAATGTCCTTACGATCACTTTCTTACCTGCCATATTTTCTGCCACAGTTTTATATGCCGCAAACTGGCTTTCCTCACTTGGATAGTCCTCGGATTCCAAATATAAAAACTCACTTCTAAAGAGCCCGATTCCGGCAGCATCGTTGGCAAGCACGCTTGCCACATCCTTTACGCCTCCGATATTTGCATATAATTTAATCCTTTTCCCATCCAGGGTCACATCTTCTTTTCCTTTTAGCTGCTGAAGCATTTCTCTGGATTTCTTATCTTCTTCCTGGCGCGCCTTCATTTGATTGTATGTTTCCTCGTCAGGCTCAACATATAACGTTCCTGAATATCCATCGATGATTGCCAGTTTTCCATCCCATTCCTCCCTGATATCTACGCCTATCAATGCAGGAATGTTCATAGTCCTTGCCAGAATTGCCGTATGGGAATTGGAGGAGCCATGCCGTGTTACAAATCCAAGCAACTTCTCTTTGTCCATTTGAACAGTCTCGCTGGGCGCCAGATCATCTGCCACGATAATAACAGGTTCATTGCCTATGTTTCCCCCATTTTCTTTTCCTGAAAGAACATCAATAAGCCTTTCAGAAATATCCTTTACATCTACTGCTCTTGCCTTAAAATAATCATCGTCCATCTCTGCAAACATTTTGGAAAAGTTATCGCCAGTTGTTGCTACTGCAAATTCGGCATTTACCTGTTGCGTTTCAATGATATTTAAGACAGAATCCACATAATCCCCATCTTCTAACATTATGGCATGTACTTCAAATACTGCGGCATTCATCTCGCCTACTTCTTTTGTTGCTTTTTCCTGCAATTCGTTCAGTTGTCGAACGGCTATTTCTTTGGCTTCTTCATAACGTTTTTTCTCCGCTTCGGTATCTTCCACTTTGATACGTTTTACCTGCTGCTGCCCTTTCTGATAAAACAAGATCTTACCGATTGCTATCCCCTTTAAAATAGATTTCCCAATCACTTTTTCCATATCTGCACCCCGATTCATATGTTTTCTTTCACAAATGCCTCTAATGCCGCTGCTTCTTCCTGCTCGTTTTCTCCTTCTACCATTACTTCCACTTCTTCCTTTGACTTTATGGAAAGTCCCATTACATTAAAGATTCGTTTTGCGTCTCCTGTCTTTTCCCCTTTTTTCAAAGTAACTTTACTGGAACATTTTACTGCTTCTTTTACCAATAATCCTGCCGGTCTTGCATGTAATCCCATTTCATCATTTACCACAAATGTAAATTTTACCATACCACATCTTCCTTTCCTTCTTTCAATAAATAGCGCTCTAATGCATACGCAATTCCTGCTTCATTATTCGCTTTTGTTACAAAGTCTGCTTTTTCTTTTAATTCTTCAATTGCATTTCCCATTGCAATTCCAAGACCTGCTGCTTCTATCATTGGAATATCCAATTCGTGATCGCCAAATGCAATTGTTTCCGCTAAATCTATATTCAGTTGATTGCAAAGTTTAGTCAATGCCTTTCCTTTGCTCATTCCTTTTGGAAAAATTTCAAGAAAGATATCTGCGGAACGGGCTATGTCTATATCCGTCCATACCTGCTCTTTCATTTGTTGATAGATTGCCCAAAGCTTCTTTGGTTCAGCAGCTATCAATACCTTATTGGGACCTGTTTCTTCTCTGGTCCATTGCTCTGCCAGTCCATCTACCGTAACAATTTTCGGCTGATACTGAATAATTTTTATTTCCCGTTCTATATATCGGTCAATCTCCGTTACAAACCATTCTTTTTCCCGAAAAATCCAAAGGGGCACATGATTTTTTTCTGCAATTTCTTCATAAACACGTTTCATCGTACTTGGCAGCAAATGCTCACTGTAAATACATTGATCGCCTAATACCATATACGCTCCGGCATTGCACACCTTTATGCAGGGCACCCCCAACTCCTTTTCAATGGAATCCACACCTGCAGGCATTCTTCCAGAGACCAATGCAATCTGAATTCCCATTTTTGCCACATCTGCGATAGCCTTCTTTACTTGTGGCAACAGTTTCTTATCATCATCCAGAAGAGTACCGTCAATATCCACACATATTAACTTATATTTCATGATACAGCTCCCTCATCTAATATGCCTAATATCTTCTCAACATTTCTTCTTCCGTTTTTTAATCCCAGATTAAGAACAATCGCACTTACTGTACTGATGATTATGATAGTAATGCCAAGAATGCCAAGAAGCACATTTTGCTCCATGCCCGCAAAGCCTGCATATGTAACGGCCACACCAACTATAGAAGCTGCCAGCGCTATGGTCTTCCACCGTTCAATCTTTTTAAGAGCTGCAATCTGCATTTTGGCTTCTTTTGATAATCTTTTCTTTTCAACAGCATTCATGGCATTACCTCCAAAATGAAATTAGTAAACCAAATTTGGATCAAAGAATCCAACTAATACACCAACAAACGCAACGACTACTAAAAGCAGCATCACCTTAATGGGAGACAACCGTTTTTTCGCCATTAGGAACCAGCAGATAATAATAAATACGGCTGTTAAAATACCCGGAAATACTTCATCCAATTTTTTCTGCAGTTCCAGATAAGGCTCTCCCGCACTGTTATAGAGTGTCAGGGATGTCTTTACGCCTACCCAGGTTGCGGATACAGCACCAATTACAATACCACCAAGCATTGACACGGAATCCCTGATAGCCTCGCCCTGTGCGCCGATTAAAAATTCCACCGCTTTTGCACCAAGGTTATACCCTTTAAAGTAAAGGAATCTCATACCAAAATATGCAAACAGATTCCATACAACCATGTAGAAAATAGCGCCTAATGGAGAGCCACCTGTAGACATTCCTAATGCTATGCCTAACAGAATGGGAATTACGGTTCCTACAACCAGAGAGTCGCCGATACCTGCTACCGGTCCCATCAGACCTGCGCGCAAGCCATTGATGGTTTCATCATCCACATCATCCGCACCATTTGCCCTTGCTTCCTCCAGGCCGGCTGTCATGCCCACTACAACAGTTCCAAGCTGGGGCTCTGTGTTGAAGAATGCAGTGTATGTGTTCATTGCTTTTGCTTTTTCATCTTCATCCTGATACAATTCTTCCACTAAAGGAAGCATGGCACACAAATATCCAAATGTCTGCATATGTTCCTGCGAGAAGCACGTCAGATGCCCATAATACCAATTATGGAAAGACTTGAGTAATGTTTTCTTTGATAATTTCTTTTCCATATCAGATTTCCTCCTCTTCTTCTTCCACCGCAACCTCTGCTTTCCTTACTGAAAGCATTTTGATCTTATAGTTTATGATAGCAAACATTCCTGCAACTACTGTCGCGGACACTAGATTGATTCCTAATGATGCTGCTAATACAAATCCAAACAGGAATGGGACGAAATCCATTGCATTTCTTACAATCTGCTTTAAAAGTATGGCAATACCAACACAGGGAAGCAGGGAACCTACTGTAAATAATGTTTTCATGGCGATGCCGTCCATTGGCAATGCTGTTTTGATCAGTTCCACTACATCCGCACCTAATTTACACATGATTACGGTTGGTATAAAGGAGCAGGCAAAGTGGGAAATCCAGGGAAGACCCATATCAACCAGATATAATCTGCGATATTGTCTCTTTTCGATAGCCTTCCATCCAATATGCTGCCAAACAAGGTTGATGGTAGCGGTTCCATAAAATAATACCGTACCTAATGTACCAACCATGGTACCAAAGGAAGTTGCCAGTGCTGCTCCTTCTGTTGAAGCGGCATTTAATCCATAACTGCTAAGGGCCACCATTGCCAAAGGGATACCTATATAGCTGACTGCCCTTACATCAGCAGATACTGTTCCGCCCGGCGTAACCAAAGCTATGTATACGATCTGCATTGCACAGCCTACTAAAATTCCTGTATTTATGTCTCCCAAAATCAATCCACATACAAGACCACCAATTAAGGGTCTTCCTAATGTATAGTTTCCAATGGATGTTCCTCCCATACCGGGCATACTTGACAAACAAGCAAACAGGCCCAGTAAAATTGCTTGTAACCAACTTATCTCCATAGTCTTCCTCCTTTACTGAAATCCAAACTGTCCTCTGAATTTCTTCCAGTTGCCAATTGCTTCTTCTTTTAATAAGGCAAATTCCACATCATAACCGGCATTCATAATATTTTCCAATGCCTGTGCTTCCTCCTGGGTAATGGACTGATTGTTCCCAAGTTTTGTGGTGCCCGGCCTGTCATTACAGGGGCCTATGATTACCTGGGTGATTCCCGGCTTGAATCCCTGCTCAACCAGAATTTTTTCCATATCCAGCGGATTTTTCGTAATAAGGAAATAATTATCATTGCTCTTTAGCACCTTTTCACTTTTTTCCTTAAATTCATCCAGGCTCCATACAAATGTTTTTTTGCCGCTTGCGCTTTTATAAGCAGATTTTAAAACCGGATTTTTTGCTGCTGCGTTATTTACTGCAATCAGGCCGTCACAGGGATACTCCAACGCCCATCTTGTACAGGTCTGACCATGTATCATACGATCATCTACACGAATAAAAGAAACTGCCATTTTTCTACCTCCTATATATCATCCTCTGATTCTTCGTTTGTTATCTGAAACTCTTTTAACTCTTCCCTTGCTTCCAAAAGCAGCATTGCTATCAGGTCTTCCGTTTCCATGGTATCCTTCATAAGTACTGCGCTTAATACAAGCGGCAGATTCATACCTCCTACCATAACGGTCCGATCCATCAGTTCCTGCTCCGCAATGACATTTGCGGCAGTGGTTAAAGGAGAGCCTCCTACCAGATCCCCAAATAACAGGATCTCATCCTCTTTTGTAACCCCGGAAATACATTTGCGGACATTTTCTGCATATACGGAAGAACTCATACCGTTCTCAAGACTTGTAGAAAAAATGTCTTCTCTTCCTTCTCCCGCAAGCATTGTCAGTGCATTGTGCAATCCCGGTGCCATGGTCCCATGGCTTACTAACATAACATATTTCATTGCCTGCACCTCTCTTTCTTTTGCTATTTTTTATTTCAATATCAGTATATAAAAAAGATGATATATGTTGACCTAACATATATCACCTTTTTCACATGACATTTGTCACATATTCACATGATTTTTGTAACATGTCCTTTACCGTTTTTCCAGATACCCATTAATCTTCCGATTCCAGATAATCTGTTCCATACTGATATTGGAATCTCCTTCTATAATAGCATAAACTGCCTTATCCACCTCTTCTATGGCCTCATCATAATTCCGGAATCTGGGGGCGACTACCGCATTTTCTACTGCTTTGCTTAAAATCTGCTGGTTCAGGCTGCCGGTATTCCCGGAGCTTTCTATCAGGCTCTGAAGTGTCTGGTCAGACTCGGTTACCTCTTTCAGTACAGAAACACCTTCCGAGTAATCAAAAATCTCCGACTGTATCTGAGTGTCACAGGTCAGTATTTTCATGAATTCCCATGCATATTGCGTATTTCTGGTATTTTCATTCATGCCAATGAGCAGGCTGTCCAATGTTGATACATTTTCTCCATCAGGACCCGAAGGCATGGGAATGCATCCCCATTCAAAACCCGCATATTTTTTCACACTTAATGGATACGGCTTATAGGCTCTGTATTCCGAAAATGACATGGGCTGGAAAATCACATTGCCCAAATCAAAATCCTTCGCAGTTACATTATATCCATCGTTTAATTCTTCTATTTTTTCTACGAACATAAGTGCCGCCTCTACATTATCATCTGTCAGGTAGCAGCGTGTCCCCTGCTGGTTAAATAAATGAATTCCATTTGATTCAAATGCTTCTTTCCAGGTGTAGCCTACAGCACCAAACTGGTCTATGGTTCCGTTTCCATCCGTATCCCTTGTGGTCTTTTTACATATCTCATAAAATTCTTCCCATGTCCAGTTCTCGCCTGGAATCTCCAGCCCTTCTTTTTCTAAAATCGTCTGGTTTACAAACATGAGCTTGGGCGCACATTCATAGGGCAGTGAATATTGTGAGCCATTATATTTCCCAGATTCATAAGCAGAGGAATAAAAGCGTTCCTTTTGAAATTCTTTGTCCTTCTGTATCAATGGTTCCAGATTCTTTAATGCGCCGATCTCAGCAAAATCATTAAAATCCTCAGATAATACATAAAACAAATCCGGTGCCTGTTCAGACAGTAATCGTTCAGACAGCCATTCCGAATAATCCTCCTTCAAAATCCCACTGACATATTCCACCTGAACACCCGGATGCATTTCTTCAAATACCGCTATGGCATCTTCCAGTATCTGATAAGAATTGCCATTCTGTACCTGCCAATAGCTGTCAGAAAATACGCCTATCGTAATCACTTCCTTCCGAATCCCCGGAAGCTCCTTGTATGTGTCTGTGTAAATAAGCCAGACACAAAACAGCAACAAAATACTTATGATACTTACAATTCTATTTTTTTTACTTTTGACACTATCCATTTATTTCATCCTCAAAGATCTTATTAACGGCTCCGGTCTGCACTGCCCATATTGCCAACTGCGTCCTGTCTCTTAAATCCAGTTTGCTTAAAATCGTGCTAAGGCTGTTTCTTACAGTTCCTTCAGACAGCTTCAGCTTTCCTGCAATTTCTTTGTTGGACATTCCTCTTCCAATCAGGGCTATGATCTTCCACTCGCTATTTTTAATATCGGCAGTCTGCTTCTCGTCAACTTGAATAGCAATGTTGGCCTTTGCCATTTTGGAAAATAATTCCACCACCTTTGAAGCAATATCGCCATTGATCATAGCCGTTCCCTGATGTACTTTGCGGATTGCCTCTTCCAACTCTTTTGTGGAAATTCCTTTCAGCAGATATCCGCTTGCTCCATATTTTAATGAGTTGAACACGTACTCGTCATCATCAAAGGTGGTCAAAATGATAATCTTAATATCCGGATAATTTTCCTTAAGAATCTGCGTACAGACTACACCATCCATTTTCGGCATACGTATGTCCATTAGTATTACATCCGGTTTCTCTTTTCTGACAGATCGTATTGCCTCCAGACCGTTTTCAACCGCATCGGTTACCAAAAATCCCGGCACTGTTCCTAAAATAATCTGTAAGCTCTGCCTTATCAATTCCTGATTGTCCGCAATCAATATCTTAATCATGTTTCCCCTCCGCATCCCATCGGATCGGCACCTGCGCCTCCACAATGAATCCTTTTTCACCGCTGTATTCCAGACTTCCCTGAAGCTCATTCAGCCTTTCTTCCATATGATGCAATCCAAATCCCTTTTTCACATTGCCACATCCAATACCATTGTCTTCAATATGTATCTTCAGCATATTTTCCTTTCTTCCAATATGAACCAAAATCCTTTGTGCTTTTCCATGTCTGATGGAATTCGTAATGGACTCTTGCACGATTCGATAAATAATATTTTCTTCCTCCTCATGGAAGCAATTCAATCCGGTTGTACACTGATACACGATTTCTGCTTTTGTGGCACTGCGCATTTCATCCATCATTTGTATCAGTGCATTTTCCAAATCCCTTTTTTCTAATGCATCCGGTCTCAATTCCTTAATGGACCGTCTTACATCGGTTACTCCTTGTCTTGCCACTTCTGCAATTGCCTTTAACTGCTCCTTGGTTGCTTCCGGTGCCACATCCATCAATGTGGTGCAGGCTTCAATTCCGGTTATGATTCCTGTCAGCGCATGACCTAATGCATCATGAATCTCTCTTGCCAGACGATTTCGTTCTTTGGTCTTCACCACTTTCTCTGACTCTTTTGCATAATTCTCCAGTTGAATGTTTGCCTGTCTCAGTTCTTCATTTAAAACTAATATCCTCTCCTTCTCGCTTAGCTGTGCCCGCATCAGCAAAATGATATAAACAAGAAAAACCAGCATATTCAAGGAATTCAGGATATTTTTTATGCCTAACAATATATACTGGACATCGACTTGAAAATATTCCAGATAAGCCTCAAAAGGCGTTATGTTCCCATATGCTGCAATCAAATTATAATCTATCAGCAGATAGAACAAACACATAACAACCATAAGAGGAAACTTCCATTTTGCTTTCGGAAAGTATCTCATGGTATCGGCAAGTATCAGCAATACAATACCCGTGTAGCTAAAGCCTAACACATAACTTATGCAAAAACTGATTCCCAGCTCCACGCATACTTTCAAGAGCAGCCCCATACTGCTTATATTCTGTATATATAAAAGCAACATGCAGCTACTATATAATCCAATTACAATCACAGGTATCTTCCATGCCGCAATTGGTATTCTATATATCTTTGTCAAAAAATCCAAAGCCGAATTTTCCTGTATATATCCTGATAAGCTGTGGGCCATGAGCATTGCTATATACAAAATAATAAGCAAATTCAGATTTTTCATAATGACTAATGTATAGTCGGAAGTTCGACTTTCATCCATAAATACAGCCTCCTGTTTTACTGCCATCTGTCTATTCCAAACTCTTCCACATTTTCCTGCGTAATCAGCTTAACCGGCACCAGTATCTTTTTTTCCACACTTTCACCATTTAACAGCTTGTAAACCACATCTGCTGCTATTTTTCCTATCTCCGAAGGAAACTGTGCGGCAGATGCCTGCATCATGCCTTCTTTGATCAGCGCTTTCGAATCCGGTGAGGCATCTACGCCATACACGCCAACGGTATCAATCATATGGTTTTCCTCTAATGAAGCCACTACACCCACACTTGACAAATCATTCAAACAGAATACATTGTCAAACTCCACACCCTCATCAATCACCTTCTGCAATTGGGGCATGGCAATTTCCAATTGGCCCTTACATTCGATTTCCTTCACAATTTCAATGCTCTTTTGCTTTTCCACTGTATCCAGAAATCCCCGGACTCTATCCTGCCCGGATTTTGCCGTCTCATGAGTCATAATAACCAGCTTCGCCTCTTCACATTGCTTCAGAAAATACTCACCTACCACTGCTCCTGCATGATAATTATCTGATGTAATGGTACAATCCACCAGATGCTCATCATAGATATCTGTATCTACTGCTACAATCAGAACCCCCTTCTCTTTTGCCCGTTCCAATACAGAAGAGAGGCTTTCCCATTCTACAGGCGCTATGATCAATACATCCACACCCATATCCAGCATATCATCAATCTGCTGTTTCTGTCTGTCTGCATCCAATGCCGGATCCCTGAGGATCAGTCTGTCACCCTCGGCTTCCACCCTGGCGCTGATTTCCTCACTGACGATTTTGTAAAATTCATTATTCATGGTCATATAGCTTATGCCAATCAAATAGGAATGCTCTTTCTGATTGGCGGAATAATCTTTTTTTGTATATCCGGCAAGCAACAGCATTCCTAATGCAGCTAGATTCACCAGCAAAAGCACAGACCAGAATATTTTCTTGTACTTATGATTCCTGCTATCTTCCTGCGTAAACACGGTTTTCTCCCTGCTTTCTTAAATATATTCAGTATACCACACACAAACGATTCACGGAAAGTTTTATTTTTCTGCTAATTTTATTTAGAAAAAACGGCAGAAGAATTTGACGAAATTCTTCTGCCGCTTTTTCATGAGCAATTTATCTACGTATAATAAACAAATTCAGCCTGGGTTTTTAACTTCTTCGTAGTGCCGAAATAGAACTTTTTATTCTTGATATATTTCTTTTCAAACACAAAACAGATTGTTTTATAAGAACCGGGATTAATGGTCATTTTTTTCTTTGTCCCTTTGTAAAATGTCTTGGAAGCAATCTTTTTATTGGAAGAAGTCCTGACTGTAATCTTTAAATTCTTCATTCCATAAATGGTTTTATCCGTATTATTGTAAAGATAAGCATAATAGTATAGCTTTCCGTTGGATTTGGAATAGAATACTTTCTTAGGCAGAACATGTACAGTATTGCCCGTGTAATTATATTTACTCGGCTTGGAACCGGTATAAGTGCCATATTTATTGGCAGTTACTGCATTCACCTCTGTTCTCACAGTACCCCAGACAGCCACTATAAGAGAAAGAGTCAACAGAAGGGATAGTACTTTTTTTATGCATACTTTTGTTCTTTTCATAACCTCTCCTCGCATTCTTGATTTCTTTATCTGATATTTCTTTTTGTTATATAAGTTCCTTTTTCTTTTGTAAAGGACAAGGGCAACAATTTTGTATTTCTTAATATTTTCGATATAACAGTTCAGCCCGCAG
>CAMWWJ010000084.1 GCA_947177925.1 uncultured Lachnospiraceae bacterium | reverse complement strand
AGTGAAAATAAAGTATTTATTTGGGGAAAAGCGGGCAAGTAGCTGTTTATAAATATTATGAAAGGAGCAATTCCGGATGATGATATTGGATAAGAAGTATTACAAAGAAGAACGAAGGCTGTTAAGAAAAGCAAGGGAAGAGGGAAAACTGGTGGTTTTTGTGGGTGCAGGCGCTTCCCTTCCATCAGGAATGCCCAAATGGAATGAGGCAGTGGAAACCTTTAAGGAGTGCCTGCATATGGGAGAACATGAGCGGCAGGATGATTATCTGAAAATTCCCCAGCTTTATTATAATGCAAGGGGCGAAAAGGAATATGTGGAGCTGGCAAGGCGAATATTCCGTTATCAGGAACCTTTGCGCTCTTCTGATATCCATCGGCGTATCATTGCTTTGAATGCGCATACTATTATAACTACTAATCATGACAATTTGATTGAAGAAGCTGCGGCAGAAAGCGGAGAGTTCATGCAGATTATCAGCCAAAATCAGGATTTGCCATATAAAACGTTGCAAAAAGAAGTAATGAAAATCCATGGGGATTTTGAACATAACAATTTCGTGCTGAAGGAAGATGACTACTTAAATTACAGTGAAAATTTCAAATTGATAGAAACCTATGTAAAATCACTGATAGCAAGCAACGTGGTGCTTTTTATAGGATATTCCTTTAACGATCCGGATTTAAAACAGCTTTTTAACTGGGTAAAAAAATTTTGGGCAACGATTTTCAAAGAGCCTATATGATTGAGGCATATCAGGAATACAATCAAAATGATTTCCAATATAATAAGAATCTTGGAGTGAATATGTTATATGCTTCTCAGTTGGTAAAGGACGGTTTTCAAAAGGAACATGCTTCAGAGTACGTGGTGGCAATGCTGGATTATATATTGGAGGATGAAAAGGCAGAAAATGCAATTGATGAGATTTATGATTATTTACGGCCTTTTTGTGGGATGAACTATATTCTGCAAAAGTATTTGGTTCAGTGTTTTGGAACATACACTATCATAGTAGAAGACCATGAAATGTGGACATTTGATACAGGCAGCGAAGAAAAGGATTCCGTAAAGATTATTCAAGAACTTATGTCGGATGAAGGCAGCGAAAAAATAAAAGCCATTCAAAATGTGCTTGAAAAAAGCAGCGTACAGATTATAGAAGGTTCAAAACGGCAGGAGACTGGAACTATATGGGAGGCCATTCAATTTCCAGTGGAAAAGGATAATCCATTTAAGCGTCTTATAGCGATGTATCAATTTGATGAAGCTGCTCTTAGAAAACAAAAAAAAGAAAATGAGCTGCTTTTTTCGGAAGAAACACCGGAATTGTACATGAAACAGGCATATATCTGTTATTGTCTGGAAGAGTATGTAAATGCTTATCAATTTTTGAGGCGGGCAGCAGAAGCCTGCTACAGCCGGAAATTATATCAGTGGTATTTTATTGCGGAGCTGAATCGCTATTTGGTCGGAAAAATCATTCAAAGCCCAACTGAAAGGGTGGAGGAGGAAATCAAGGCAAAGATTAAGCAGGAGGTTAAAAAAATACAACTGGAAAAGATTTTTTCAAAGGTGCCCAATATAGGAAACGATGGAAATCAGTTTTTAAAGGATCTTTATACATTTCAGATGAATTATCAAGTATTTCAGGAGATATTTAAAAGCTCTAAAAGGGTTACGGAAGAGGCAGCAACAAAATATTTCATACATTCCGACATTCCGGCATACAAGAAAATGCGTATAAAAGTAGAGGACTATTTTTTCTATTTGGAAGAGAATTATCTGATGCTGGACAGATATGGGGAATGCAGGGAAATATTTCAATTATACATTGAAAGCTATCTTTTTTCTGTGGGAAGCAGGGATATGGTTTCAAAAGGTGATTCTGTGTTTTCCGAATATAGTTCCAATATTCATGCAGACAAACTGGGAAGTTTTGAGATTTTTCTGATTTTACGGTATTGGAGTGTAAAGGAACTGACAGCAGCCATGCAAAAATATTCTATTGAGCATCTTGAAATAGAGGATGGATGTGAAGCGTATTTAAGGAAGATTTTTAAGAACCTGCTGCTGCAAAAAACGGAAAGGGTGTTTTCCGAACATAAAATATTTGTATTCATGGTACTGGCTGCAAAATTGAATTTGGACAGTGAATTGATAGAGGAAATCCTTTTTGGAATCAGTCATATGATAGATGGTTTTACTATTAGAACTCAAAAAACAGTAATATTAAATTTTATTATTAATCATTATAGCCATAAAAAGCTCTTGGGACAGGGAAAAGAATCATCCGGACAGAAAAGACCGGCTTTGGAACAATTGCTTGAGACAATTCTTTCAGTGCTGTCAACCATGGGCGCGGAAGAGGAAAGTCATTATATAGGACTTATAGGGGATATATCTAACATATTCAGACAGTTATACGGAACGTGCAAAAAGAATGTTGTTATGCCTGATTTGAAGAATGGAGAGCATGCAAGAACATTGGCGCTTGTATATCCAATTTGTAACGAAGAGGTGAAAGAACAGATAAAGGATCATCTGGAAGCATACATGAAAAATGCCGGAGGAGAAGGATTTTTTATATATCATGATATGGTAATGAATGAAATCATAATGCCATCTAAAGAATACGAAGAGAGCATATGGAAAGCGCTTCCTAAAATTAGAGAGGAAAGTAAAAACAAGTTTCCGAATGCGTATACGATTCTGTTAAATGATATGGTGAATCTGTATTTAAATCAAAAAATCATTTCAGAAGATAAATACCGGGAAGCTTGTGGGCAGTCAGAAGATGCGAGTGTAAGATTCCTTGGGGACATGGAAGGATTCGATTACAGTCATTTTGAGTTAGAATGGCTGTTAAGCTGCTCTCCAGGGCTTAGAAAAACCATTGCTGACAATGCCGTTGCAGCTCCTAAGATACGAAGCTGCTTTCGGGAATACTTTCTGGCAGAGAATAATGACAAGAAACTATTGAAAATATATTTTGAAAGTTTCGCAAAATAAATATTAAAAACAACTCTTGAAAAGCTGATTGGACTGTTGAAAACAGTACATACAATTCTAAATAAAATATCAAAACATTTTAATGGTGCGGTCTGTAACCGCACCACTCGGAATACAATTCGTAAACCATTCAAAATTCAGACCAATGGTACTAATTCTTTATCTTGCACAAAGTGATTGGTCTGCTGTAAAAGTGTGAGTTTGTAATACTTTCCCTTACTTTCTGCTGTAAGCTTCGCCTTTACAAAAATGAAATAAAGAAATCCTTCCTCGGTAACTGCCGATATCCAAAAATTTCGAATCTCTGCACTGTCTGCCCGCATAACAAACAAAATCTCCGAAGAAATATGGTCTTCTGCCGTTTCGTAGTTTTTCGTATGATAAGAATCTGCGCTCACAAACGGAGGGGATGCATATTCTGCATATTGATAAGCATTCATATAGTCTGCCATTATATCCTTTTTCCTGTTTTTGAAATAGGCATCTTCAAATGCCATGATATTTCTCAAATAGGTCACAGTCTTTTTGGAAGATACAAAACGCAGTCCAAATCCTGCAAAACCTTCTGGAAGCGGACTTTTAAAATTCTCCTCACTTCCGATCAATCGAACCATCTGAGCATCTTGGTCTACTGGCCATGGTTCGTTTCTGACAACTTCTATCGCATAATGCCCAATCCCTTTTATTTTTTTCTCTTTTTCCTTTTCGTCTGCTTTCATGTTCATATAGTTTTGGAAAAATATGGTCACAACTATTGCTAGCAGCAATGCCTCGCAGTCTTTGATATTCCTCAGAATCTTCCGCAGTGCCTGCCAAAAATCCAATGTATTATCTTTTGGGATTGTAACCCAGACGAATGCCGCTGCCACGATTAGAAGAGCAAGCAGAAGAATAGTCCATAGCAAAGGGTATAAAACATGCTCCATTTTTTGTAAATTCACTTTTAATTTCTTCCAAATCATTCATTTAATTCCCCCTTTTGAGTTTTTTTCTGCATTCTTTCAACATGCGTATATGGTCATACAATACCTGTTGGTTTATCGTATAATAGGATTGAATCGCCTCCTTGTAGATGTCGTTTCGTTTCTGTTTATCCGCCTGTTTTTTTATGGCTTTTAAAAGCTTGCTTATAAATTCCATTGCCTCATCTTTATCGACTTCGTTTAAGTGAGTACGATTCCGTGCAAACCAGGATAAAAAGTTTTCGATGCCCATCTGCTCGTGATGAATTTTAGATAATGCAATCCTGGCCTGTCTTCCGATTGTTCGCTGGCTTTGAGTTCCCTTCCTTATAAACCAGACATATGTACGCATATTGTTTATAATGATAGAGTCAAATTTTATATTTACTTTATCGTTAAATTCACAGGAATACATATTTTTCGGAAAATTAAAAATCTCACCTTCCCGGTACTCCACAAATATAATAGGTTTTCCGCATAAGACATGGATTTCCTTTAATTGATGCGTTCCGTTCTTATTTGTCTCAGTCAGTTGGGATGAAAATTTTTTATATGTAGTTGCCAGCTCATATTTCTCCGCAATAGAAGGAAAAATATTCAGAAAGCTGATTGGCTTATCTTCTTTCAAGAATATCTTTTCGCACAGCATATTCTTGTAATATTTCATAAATTCCCCATAGCTCATGTTCTGTCGCTGGAAAGTCTTTAAGCCAATTTCGAAATGTATGATTTGTTTGTCCACGTACATTCGATTTGTTACATTCATCAAATGGCACTCTGAAAGAGCTTCATTGAATTTTACGGCTTTCCTGGATTCTACATATTCCTTCTGGAAATGAGAGAGGGTGCTGTCATCCTTCCGAGGCAGCATTGTGCCAAAGCGTCTATAAAACTGTTTCCCATTGCGATTATTCATAACAGACGGGTTAAAATAGACAGCTTTATATTTCTCCCAAAAATATCTCGTATCCAGCATAGGTATTTGCAAACTAAAATACATAATAAAATCCCCCTTGTATAAGTGCAATCTGCAGAATTTCAATTTGCACACAAATAAAAATCTCCAAGTGGCGAACACTGGAGATTTAGGATAGTAGCTATGCCTATCTTTATGCCATCATGCACTCATTCGGCATCATATGCCAAAGACAACCTCCTGTCATTTTTAGGGAGCATAGTGCAATCATGTTTGGCATAACTGCTTGTTCGCCTTAATAGGAGTCCCATTGCTTCTGCGAAACACTTAACCAGTCCAGAGTTATCTGGAACAGGAGCTTTTTCTACATCTGCTACTTTTCAATATCCTTATGGCATTATAATACTATATTTCAATAGATTTTGCAATACTGATTTTATATAATGTAATTGTTATATCTATCGACAGAAGAAATACCAGTATTTATAATTTGATTTTAAAAACCAATATGCTTAACTATCTGGCAAGGGCGATTTTGACTGATGGAATTAGTTTTGATTTTGCCTGGTCATTAGAAGCGGAAATCCCATATCATACAAGGTTCCATTGATGGCATCTAATAAATCCATACCGCTTCTGCAGTCAGGTTCCAACATTAAATACCAGCGGATTACCATATCTGCAGCCAGACTTTTTGACAAGCAATAGCCATATTTATGTAACAGGGCATCTGTTTCTTGAAACGACATGCCGAGAGAAACTGCAATTGCCAGCAATGCCTGTTTCGTCGGTTCTTTTGTTTTGTAATGCCGAAACATACGCTCGCTGATTTGTGCATTTTCATATAGAGTTTTTATCAGGCCTGTATATTTTTTTCTAACAGCTGACAATCCATCTTCATGCTCAGATAGAGAAAGGCCTGCCCTGTTGGCAAGTGCTTCCATCTCTTCGTAAGGCATTTGAAAAAGGCGGCCTGCGTTGTAAACAACTTTATAAATGGATTTCCTATATTGCGTACTAAAGGAATGGCTTTCCCAATAGGATAAATTTTGTTTTGAGCACCCGAGGGCATTATAAATGGAATCCAAATTTCCCTTGGATTTTTTTATATGTAGCTGCTAAATCTTTAATTGCCTCTACAAAACTTGGTTCTAGTATGATGTCCCGGTCACTAAGCCATTTCCTTATAAAATGATAATTCATATTTCAAACATTCCTCCTGTCTGTCCTTTTATCATATGGATGCTTCTGTAAGAATAATGCAGGTGTGTTTTTTGTTCATAAGTAGCTTACCTTATAAAACTATATTTTTCAATTTAGAAAAAATTTGTGTATTTCATTTCCAAATGTTTGTTATTACAATTTTGCATACGGGTTATTTACCTTTGAAGCCATAAAACATCTGGGATCTGTGCTAAAGGGGCTTTGGCCCAGAAAATACTTGATTGCAAAGCAGCCTGTGCCACATTTTTCCAAATGTCCGCAGCCTTTGCAGACATCATCCAGCCTGTCCTTTGGAGGGGAAAGGATATCTGCTATTCTGGAAGACGTCCAAATATCATACAGACTATCCCTGCTTATGTTTCCTACCGTCATTTCCGGTACATCCATAAGCTTTTCGCATACACTCACATCCCCATTGGGCAAGACCACCATGGAACGCCTGAACGCACCACAGAACACAATATCCTCTTTTGTATTCCACTTTTGGGCAGTGGAGGTGGCAACCACTTCCATGTTATTGGCAATCCGGTTCTTGTCTGCTAAAATCAAAGATTTTACCTCAGCCATCTGCTGTTCGCTGATCAAAAGCCCGGAGCCGCCTCTTCCGCAGGAGCTTACGTCAAACCTGTCCAGAGTGAGCTTCCTTACGCCTATGCGGTTACATAGCGCAATCAAGTGCTGAATATTTTTTAAATTGTGCGGTGTAAGCACGGTCTTAACATTTACGGCAATTCCGGCTGCTGTCAGGTGCTCTATGCCCTGGACGACTTTTGAAAAAGAATTGTTTGTTGCAGTTAATTTATGATGAATATCAGGCACTGCACTGTCCATACTGATTTGTACTGCCCGGATTCCCAAGGTCTGAAATGTTCTGACGACCTCCGGGTCTATCAGACTTCCATTTGTACAGATATAGGGCATGATATGGAATCGTACCAGTTCCTCCAAAATAGTGTAAAAGCCTTTATAAAGCATGGGCTCGCCGCCTGTCAGAGTACATTTCAAAACACCCATTTCTCCAGCCTGTCTGATTAGGTGAATCCATTTATCTGTTTCTATTTCCACAGTTTTCTCCTGTCCGGATGCATTGAAACAGTAAATGCACTTAAAATTACACAAATTGGTAAGCGATAAAAGCAATTCGCAGGGTGTATCGCATCTTTCCTGAGTAGCTAAAGCGCCCGGCCTGGTGCGGTATATAAAATCAGAGGGTGAGTATATTCCTTCCACTTTCTGCGGCTTATCCAGCCATAGAATGCAGGTTTTTAAGGCTTCCAATGTTTTAGAGGCAATATCCTTTGCTGTTTCGGCTTCAAGGCTATAGGTTTCTCCCAATAAGTAGCATAGCTGTCTGTAGCTCCATTCACCAGTGCAGTTGACAAGTAAAAATGCTTCTATTGGTGCAATTGCCCTGTTACAGTCCGAAATCAATTCTATGATCCAGCAAAAATTAGGAAACCTTTTTATGCGGACTGTGTCTTTTAGTACAGGATATTTGCCTTTATATTGTTCCATATCAATTCTCCTTTTCACTTACCGTCAAATATATTGTGGTCATCCGAAAACTGAAAACAGCGGGGATCCATGGACCAGGGATTGTTTGACTGCATATTGGAAAAGACAAAGCAGCCGGTCTGACACTGGTGGAAATATTTGCATTCCATGCATTCTCTGTCCAAAGCTTTTTGATTGGGAAGGGTAATGAGGTCCGGCTTATGGGAGTTCCATATTTCCCATAAGGTATTGTCATGAATATTTCCTAAAATAAATTCTTTCAATGTTCCCAAAGCCTCACAGAAAGTAATATTTCCGTTGGAAAGGATTGTAAGGCTGTCCTTGATTCCACCACATCTTGTAATATTTTGAGGACCCGACCACTTTAGGCTTGCAATGGGCACCTCGCTAATCACAATATGCTTGTATTTTTTCCGCTTCTCATCCGCTATCCTTTTTATGTTTAAAAGTACATCTTCATTTGGAAGCAATTGCCTTCCGCCCCGGCTGTTTTCCGTTAGAATATATGGCGCTAAATGAATGAAATCAACGCCTTCGTCTGCGCAGAATTCAATCAGCTTTTCTGCTTCATCCGCATTATGTGGAGTCAATACCATTTTTGCCCGGATATAAAAGCCTTGCTGCTTTAATTGTCGTACTGCCTGTTTGACCTTCTTTAAATCCTGCGTGCTGCCGGTAATCTTGTCATATACCGCTTCTGAGACGGACGGAAGGCTCAAATGTATGTATTCTGCCCCGGTATCCTTAAGTTTTTTAATGGTGTCTTCCTTTAAAAAGGTTCCGTTGGTGGAAATCTTTGTATAAATCCCCTTTTTTGTGCAGTGCTCTATCAGCGTAATAAAATTTTTATATAAAAACGGTTCCCCGCCTGTAAAGGTGATTTCCTGAACGCCCATGTCGCCTGCCTGGTTAATCACGCGAAACCAGTCCGATATGTTTACTTCCTGTTGTCTGCGGCTGTCACAACTGTTGAAGCAGTAATTGCACTTGTGGTTACAACATTCTGTCAAAACAATCGTCAGTCTGTACGGGTATTCGTCCCTAAGGGGGGAATATGCCCATGCAGCGCTTTTTTTTAAAAGTGCCAGATTCAATATGTGTCTTTTCTTTTGTCCGGTTTCATAATAATCAATTGCCTCTCCATATTTTGTAAGCATTTCTTCTGCCTGTTCTTGTGCCTCTTTGGGAGAGAGTGAAAAAATACCTTTGTATATTTCCAATATTTCTTCCAATGTCCGGGTTCCGTCACAAAGCAGCAGCAATAGAAAATTTTTCTGATTTTCCAAATAGGAATCTCCCGTTCTGCAATTGTTGATAATGTAGCGATTTTTACTTATGCGGATATTTATATGCCTTTTTAACAGCGGATAATTAAAATTTTTTTTCATATGCACCTCACATGGCAATATTTAATCGATAAATTGATTGTTTTCATAGTTGGCACGCCAACATTTGGGATCAGGGCCATAAAGGTTTTTGGTCATAAAAAGCTTTGCTGCATAGCAGCCGCTTCCGCATGAATCAAGGTGCTTACAGTTTCTGCATGGTTTTTCATAACGCTCCTTTGGAGGCAGGGTAATTTCGTCAATTCGCTTAGATGTCCACATTTGGCGGATGGGCAGCTCCTTAAAATTTCCAACACTCATTTCCGGGATGTTTTCCAGCTTTTCACATACTGCATACTCACCGTCTGGCATAATCACAAATGATTGTACAAAAGCACCGCACATAACGATATCATCCTTGCATTTCCAATTACGGGAGCCGGAAATCAAATTGATATTCATGTCTGTTATGTTCTGTTTCTTTTGTTCTACCATTTCTTCAAGCTTTTGGTTCTGCGTGTTGTTTAAGAAGAAGTAATTGCCGCCACGGCCACTGTAGCTTAGGTCATATCTGTCCAGTACCAGATTAGACACACCTAAGCTGTGACACAGATCAATCAGGTCTTTTGTATGTTCCAGATTCTGAGGCAGAATAACAGCCTTTACATAAACCTTGATTCCCAGTTCAACCAGTCTTTCTATGGCATATGTAATTATGGAAAAGGTATTTTTAGAGCAGGTTAATGTATCATGTTCTGCCGGGGAAGAGGAGTCAAGGCTGATTTGAATTACTGGTATGTGAAGTTCCTTCAGCCTTAAAATTGACTGCTCATCCAAAAGGCTTCCGTTTGTGCATATATATGGCAGGATATCATTTTCAACCAGAGCTGTAAGAATCTCAAAAAAGCCGGGATGCATCAGCGGTTCCCCGCCTGTCAGGGTGCATTTTACAACGTCCAAAGCTTTCATTTGCCGGATGGCTTCCAGCCATTGGTCAGTACGAAGCTCCGTGGCTTTTCTGCTGCCGGAGTTGTTGTAACAGTAAATGCACCTGAAATTACAGCTTTTTGTAAGGGCAAGCACCGCTTCTGCAGGCGCTTCAAATCTTCCACGGGGATTATTTTCCGTTGGGCTTACACGGTATAAAAAGCTTTCCGGCATATATCGTTTAGGAACATTTCGGGATGTTTCCACAAAAGAAATACATGTTTTCAGCCTTTTCAACGTATTACGCACGCGCTTTTGTGCCGTTTGGCTATCAACCTGAAAGGTTTTTGCATAGATGTATTCGATTTCCGATACCTTATATTGTCCGTTGCAAAGAGACAAAAGAAAGCATTCATTAGGGGAGGCAATTGTTCCGCTGTCGCTTAAGAGCTCTGAAATCCAGCAAAATGCCTTCATTTTTTTTATTCGAACGGTATCCTTAAGGACAGGATAATTTTTCTGATTCATAAGTACTCCTTTGCATATCATGATATGTCGTGAAGGAACCCTGTAATAGCTGGCAGGAATCCTCGCTGTGGCATATGGTTTATGTGCTGCATTTATAATAAACATACGGGCTAATGGCTAAAGGTTACAGGTTAGAATGCAAATGATGTGGCTGTGCAGCCGCCCTTGCATTTGTTTGGTGTTGCGTCAGGTGTGCAGATGGAAGAAACTGCTATGCAGCTTCCACAGCAATAGCCGTTAAATGTCAAAGCTTCTTTTATTGCCTGATTCTGCTCCTCGTCGGTGCCATTCTGAACACCTTCCAGATTTTTTAATACGGCTCGATAGCCTTTGATCAGTTCGTTGATATTTTTATTATCTGCCATAGTGATACATCTCCTTGTCTTTCTAAAATTTGTACTGTGAATACCGGATATTAATCCATTAGGCCCGTATGCTTATAGCTGTTTGTTCTGATGTTTCTAATTTTATAGTGTTTAAGGACTAAATTACGGAAATAAGTTTTGACTTTTTGTCATTTTTTGGAAAATGTATTTGACAAGTTTAAAATGTTAATATAAAGTGAAATTAAACGAATAAAACAAATAAGATGCCGCTTTGTTTCATTTAAAATATTTGTGCTGTAAAAAGTCTTTGTTGTCATAT
>CAMWWJ010000083.1 GCA_947177925.1 uncultured Lachnospiraceae bacterium | reverse complement strand
CTTTGCTGACAGAAGGGGAAATATCCTCTTCCGAAAAAAATTATTATATTTCTCAGAATGACAGACTTTTGACTACCGTATTATTTCCAGCTTATCAGGCCTTAGGCGATTGTCTTACCGTCTTAAAGGGAACGGGAAAAGAACAGGCCGGGCTATGTCATGATAAAGACGGAAAGAAATATTATGAGTACCTTGTAAAAACCAAGGTAGGCACCGATAAATCTATACCAGAAATAAAGGCTCTCTTAACAGATAAGCTTCAGGAAGATTTTCTTTTACTTCACAGCACAGTAGCTGCACTGCCCTCCGGAGCATATGAAAGCTTCCAGGACCCTTTGGAAGCGCTCACCCCTGTTGAAATCCTTGAGGACATTAAAAAGCAGATGGACTCCCAGTTTCCTTTTAAGCCAGATGAATCCTACAGCTATACAGTAAAGGACGTAGATGCTTCTTTAGAGGCTTATACCAGTCCGGCCTATTATTTTACGCCTCCTTTAGATGCCATTTCTCAAAATGTCATCTACATTAACCATTCCTCAACCAGCCAGGGAATTGATTTATACACAACTCTGGCTCACGAAGGCTTTCCCGGACATTTATACCAGTCCGTTGCCTTTCATGCCTGCAGCGAAAAAGAAAAGCTGCCTCCCTTAAGAAATCTTCTTTATTTTGGAGGCTACATAGAGGGGTATGCCACCTACACAGAAATGCTTTCCTACGAATATGCTGCCCGGTGTGGAAAAAATCTGTCCGATGATTCCAGTCTGGAAACTATCTATCAGGCTGTTTCATTAGACAGGAGCATTCAGCTCTGCCTATACTCCCTTTTGGACATTATGATTCATTATGAAGGCATGTCGGCGGAGGAAATTGCACCTTATCTGCATAATCTGGGAATTACCGATAATGAGACCATAGATGCCATCTATTTTTATATCGGCGCAGAACCTGCTAATTATCTGAAATATTATTTAGGCTATCTGGAAATGCTTGAATGCAAAGAATTAGCAAAAGCTAACTGGGGCGATTCCTACAGCGATGCCAGATTCCATCAATTGCTATTAGAGCTTGGACCATCACCCTTTCCTCTTATCAAAGAAGCCATTCTGGACTCTGTCCAGAATGGCTCTTATTTCTTATTTTTAAAAAACTCTGCCAGAGTTGTCAATGCCTTTTCCAATACCGCTTTTTCCGGTTCGTCCAGCTGCTCCACAATCTGGTCAATCATATCGTCATGAAACTTCTTATGATGATAAAATGCCTTTCTTCCTTTTGGGGTCAACGATACCAGAACGACCCGGCGGTCTTCTTCACTGCGGACTCTTTCCACATAATTCTTTTTTACAAGTGAATTAATGGCAATCGTAAGAGTTCCGGTAGTCACATTTAAAGCTTTGGCAACGGCAGACATGTTCTTTGCGCCGTTTATGCCAATGGCTTCGATTACATGCATGTCATTTGCCGTCATGTTCTTGTACTGACCTGTTCGAACGGCTTTTTCTTCTATTTCATTGATATCCCTAAATAATACTACTAAAAGTTCATTCAGTGCACTGTTTATATTCACGATATTTTCCTCGGTCAGATAAATCATTTTCATTTGCAGCATTCTAATCCTTTTGTCCATTGTAGCGCCAGACTAATGGATCATGCGTACATTTTACCACTATTTTCATTATAAATCAATGAAAATACTTTGAAACTCCAATTATTTTTTCTTCAAAGTATTTTACAGCTTTGCCTTAATATGTCCTATATTTTTAATAAGTACGGAAACACTGCCATCCGGATTGGTAATAAACTCCACTCTGCCCGGATCATTGTACTGCTCCATGGGAATCTTAATTTCGATGCCAGAATCTGTGGTTAAATACTGGGTCTCGTATTTTTTAGTAGTGCGTTCACTTTGTGGTGCGATTTCCTGCTTTACCATGTCGTACTTTTCCATTTTATCCTGAAATTCCACTTTTAATTCCGGCTTTTCCTCAAAAATCTTTTCCGCTATTTCCTCTACCATAAAGCCGCCGTTTTCCTCCAATGCCTCATGTATGATATTTTTGGCGCGCATAGTCTGTTCATAGAGGGCGCTTTCATCATAATAATTATTCTGGACGCTTTCCACGGCTTTGGACACGATAGAAAGCTTGGACTTATGGGACAGTTCACTGCTGCATTTTAAAAACAGATAGGTAAAGTAATTGGTCTTTTCCCCATTGATATCATATTTTTTCTCAATAGCCCGGACAGATAAATCGCCCAGATCGATTATAGCCGCTTCCGAAAGCCGCTGACTTTCTGCCGGAAGAATGGAGCGGTACTTTATAATTTCATTTTCATTTCCTTCTCCCTCTTCCAATGTCTTTGTACGATGGGTATAAGACTCCTTATAGTTCATTTTCAAAATTCCCAGATATTCCCTGTCATTTGCCTTAAAGCGCACGATAACCAAATCCGCCGGCGGAATATCAATATTGCTGTTCATGATCTGATACAGGTAATTTGCCATATCCTGGCTCATGGGGATAAAGTTTTCCTCACTATACTGTATCAGCATTCGATACACTTCCGATTCCTTTTCATAAAATTTACACTGCTTGCAATCATCGCTGGACATGATTTTATAAATATGCTCCCGCAAAAAATCCGCAAAATCAGAACCAAACTCCACTTCTGTATCCGATAATACCGGCAATCCCACAAGGGAGTCCATAATATGTACGATTACTCTTTTAATTCTAATGTCTTCTTTCTGCATTGGTATCTTCCTCCTCTATCATAGCCGTTAAATACTCCCTGTCCCAAAGAAGTATTTTCAGCTTTCCTGCTGCCTCAATAGCGGGCTTTGTAAAATACTGATTTGTTAACACTGCGCCTACCATTCTATCATAATAATCCCTTCCTGCGTAAGCCTCCTGAAATCCAAATCCACCTGTCCATATCCCTTCACATACTCTTCTCCATCCTCAGACAACGGCATTTCAATACCCAGTAGGAGGTGGCATATCCGTATGGGCTGGCGGGACAGGGGCTTTGGATGGAAATGTCTTATAGGCCTTAATGAAAACGCCAGTCCTTACGGATATGCCGCCTCCTACGTCCGTCCCCCATCGAAATCCCCGCTCACACATCTTTACAAATCCTCCCACATCCCGTATAATCCATAAATTGAAAGAAGGTAATCATTTTGAACAATCTAATCTTTAGCTTAAACGCAACCATCCCCATCTTCCTGACAATGACCATCGGCTACATACTAAGACAGTTTCGTTACCTGGATGACTCCTTTGTCACCACCCTAAATAAGTTCAATTATAACATAACTTTGCCTGTTTTGTTATTTTTAGACATTTATAACGCAGATTTTTATCAGGTATGGGATACACGGTATGTTCTGTACTGCTTTTTCGTTACCCTTATATGCTGTCTGCTTATTACAGCCCTTTCCATATTCTTTTTAAAAGACAAAACCATCCTTGGGGAATTCATTCAGGCCTCCTATCGGGGCAGCGCGGCAGTGCTTGGCCTTGCCTTTATACAAAATATTTATGGCTCCTCCAGGGTAACTCCTTTAATGATTATCGGAACAGTTCCGCTATATAACATTTATGCTGTCATTATATTGTCTCTGACAAATCCAAAGGAAATGGCAGAAGGGACTTCTTCCCTGAATAAAGCCCATTTGAAAAAGACCTTGACGGGCATTGCCCAAAATCCCATTATTATAGGTATCATCCTTGGAATGGCCGCTTCTTTGTCAAAGCTCCCTATTCCCCAAATCCTTTTAAAAACGGCCGGGAATTTTTCAAATCTTGCCACGCCCCTTGCACTGATCGGCTTAGGCGCTGCTTTTGAAGGGAAAAAAGCTTTGAACAGAATCGCACCTACTCTGGCTGCTTCTTTTGCAAGGCTCATGCTGCAGCCTGCCCTTTTCCTTCCTCTTGCTTCCTACCTGGGCTTTCGCGGGGAAGAACTGGTTGCTATACTGGTTATGCTGGGTGCCCCCACTACTGCAAGCTGCTTTATTATGGCCAAAAATTTAGGGCATGAGGGAGTTCTCACCTCCAGTACAGTAGTGACTACCACCTTTTTAAGCTCAGTTACCCTGACCTTCTGGCTGTTTTTATTAAAAACAAAGGGACTCATTTAAATCGTATGAGTCCCTTTTTGTATTGTTTTTATAAAATGAATTGTTCAAACTCCTCTCTGATAGCCGTTGCGAACACCTGAGGATTCCGGTCCATGGTCAGGCGCATAAGCTGTTTTTTTACATAATTCCTGCCAATATGACACTGGCTACAGTGCCTGCCAATGTGGAAAGAAGAGCGCCGGTCAAAGTAAATCTTGTTTTCGAAACCTTTGCCGCCATAAAATAAACCGACATTGTATAAAAAATGGTTTCCGTACAGCTCATCATCAGCGATGTAATCAGCCCCATCCTGGAATCTGTTCCATATTCTTTGAAAATATCCAGTACGAGCCCTGTAGCTGCAGAGGAAGAAAACATTTTAATAAAACTCAATGGAACCAGCTCTCCCGGAAACCCTATTTTTTCCGTCAACTGCCCAAACAGCCTTCCTATAAAATCCAGAAAGCCGGAGGCCCGCAGGACACCTACTGCCACCATAAGCCCAATCATGGTAGGCATGATATTTACTACTGTAATAAGTCCATCCTTTGCCCCTTTTATAAAATCCTCATAAACCTCTACTTTTTCCGCAATGCCATAAGCAATGATATAAAAAATCAAAAGAGGTATGATAATATTAGAAATGTTTGCAAGTACATTCATTGATTGCCTCCGTCTTTCAAAAAACTGCTGCAACTGTACTAATAACTTTCTAAATTTTATGTAGGAAAAGAAGTTCCTATTACTATTTGTTTCATCTTTTGAAAACTATAGCAAATGGATTCCTGCCTCTTCTGCCTGTGTGCAGATTTCTTCCGGCCAGATGGAAGACTGTACCTCACCAATATGAGCCTTCCTTAAATAGAACATACAAATTCTGGACTGACCGATACCACCGCCGATAGTAAGCGGCAGCTCACCTTTTAACAAAGAGGCCTGGAAAGGAAGCTCTGCCCGTTCTTCACATCCGGCAATTTGAAGCTGCTTTCTTAACGATTCCTCATTTACCCGGATTCCCATAGAAGACAATTCAAGAGCCATATCCAGCACCGGATAATATACGATAATATCTCCGTTCAGTGCCCAGTCATCATAGTCTGGAGCTCTTCCGTCATGCCTTTCTCCCGATAAGAGCGCTCCGCCGATTCCCATAATAAATACGGCGCCCTTTTCCTTTGCAATGATATTTTCTCTTTCCCTTGGCGTCAGGTCTGGATACTGGTCTTCTAATTCCTGTGACTTTACAAAGGTAATTTCTTCCGGCAGAATGCAGTTGATATAATTATATTTATTTGCCATGTATTTTTCGGTGACACGAAGCGCCTCATATACAGATTTTACCGTTTCTTGTAAATAATCCACATTTCGCTCTTCTTTTCCAAGGATTTTTTCCCAATCCCACTGATCTACAAATATGGAATGGATATTGTCCGTATCCTCATCCCTGCGGATGGCATTCATATCTGTATACAGCCCTTCACCTTTAGAAAAGCCGTAGCGCTTTAATGCCTGACGTTTCCATTTTGCCAGAGAATGGACGATTTCCACTTCCTTGTCCTGCTGCTCCTTGATTCCAAAGCTTACAGGCCTTTCCACTCCGTTTAAGTTGTCATTTAACCCGGATTCCGGTTTTACGAACAATGGAGCTGACACACGTTTTAAATTTAACTGGGTGGCAAGCTCCCTTTCAAAAAAGTCCTTTACCCGTTTGATTGCTACTTCTGTTTCCTTAATATCCAAAGGGGATTCATAGCCCTTTGGTATTGTAATTTTGCTCATGTTATTTCCTCCCGTGTAAGGTTTTCCTATACATATAATGTAATCTCTGTGAAGTTGAAATATGAAAGAGATTTTGTTGATCGTGGAATATTATACTGTATTTGGTGTGGGAAGTTCAATAGGGAGGTGCGGAAATGGCGATTTATTTTCTATTGAACCATAGATTGTAGAAATGCCTCCAAAGATTCTGCTTTTGCTGCTGTCTTGTGCCATTTTTTTAGGATTTCCAAGTTCTTTTCCGACAGAATCCTTTGCCTTAAATCTTCCGGAATCCTTCCCAGTTCCTCTAATAGCTCCAAAATGGATTCTGCTTTTCCTTCTACCCTTCCACGTTCTATGCCTTCTTCAATCAAAGTTCTTTCATGCAGTTCTTCATCATACTCAAATATGCTCATCTGTACCGCCTCCGCTTTGTGCTTTATCAGAAAATCTTTTAAAATTCCTTCTGCTATGCACTCATCTACTGATTTCCTTACTGCTTTTTCTATGGGCATAATCTCCTTGTAGGCCCTTACTTTTTCTACGTATTTCATATATTGGCAAAGAATTGGACAGTTCTTCTTCAATTCTTCATTATATCCTGAATTTATATTCAACTGTACCACTGTCAGCTCCAGATTTATCTCTCCCTGTCGTTCATAGGAATCTGACAGCTTCATAATCCGCCGCTCCGGCTGCTTTTCCACCCCATTGTAAAAGGTTATGAATTTAGGGGCTGGCAACATGATAGGTTTGCTGGAATAGGTATCTTTTTTGATAATTATGTTTTCATACAGCCTTGCGGTGTAGAATAAATCCCTTAATGGAATGTTGGGATTTACCGTGGACTGGTGTTCATACAGGTTCATCCACATATCCAGCACGCATGAAACGTCATTCTTAATACTTTCCCCGATTTTATATCGGGGACTTACCGCTTTCATGTAAATGGCATTTTCCAGTGTGGTGACTTCCAGCTCCTCCGGATTATCATAATGTGTGCCATTTACTGCATTGTACAGGCTTAGTAACTCTCCAGGGTCCTTAAAAATCATCCGAAATACGGTGTCTTTATAATTCTGCAGGACTGGTATGGGATTTTCTTGAATATGCTCTTTTGCATTTATCTCCCTGTTTGCTGTATCGTGTGTTTGGTTGCCTGCGTTACTGTTTGTTACAATATTCTTTGCCTTTTTCTTCATAGTGTTTCTCCTTTGTTGCAGGAGGTTTCCGTACCTTTTGGCTATTTCAATTTTGGAAAGTTTTTTCTGTATCAACTGAAATCTTTCAAAAAGCTCTCGCAATCCATCAAAAAACCTCTCTGCTTTTTATTTTTCCTGTTATTTGGTAAATAGAAAGCATTGATATTCTTTGACTTTGCAGAAATGATAATAGACCGGCTTTCCACCGAAAAGTTAGAAGATAAATGCTTTTGTACATCTTAACATATAATTTGTATTTGTTTCAAGAACGATTATATAAAAAATTGATAAAATTTGTTTTTTTAACAGATAATATTTTTAAAGAGTTTTTCTATGTCAAAAAACAGGTTCTTTACATTGTGTATTGATTGTGTTACAATAAATGTACAGAAAGGAGAGTTGCTTTTATGGCACAGACAATGGTAAATTTTAGGATTGACGAAGAAGTGAAACGTAAAATGGAATCCGCCTGCAAAGAAATGGGCTTGTCACTTAGTACAGCTTTCAATATTTTTGCCGTCAAGGTTGGAAACGAGAGACGAATACCTTTTGAGATATCAGCAGACACATTCTATTCTGAGTCTAATATAAAAGTACTGGAAAAACGGGCTGCGGATATTGAATCCGGAAAATCCGTCCCTAAAGAACATGCTTTGCTTGAGGAATAGAATATGGGAATATTGTGGGAAGATGAAGCTTGGCAGGAATATCTCGATTGGCAGGAGCAGGACAAGAAAACATTAAGAAAGATAAACAAGCTCATTAAGGATATCCAGCGAAATCCTTTTGATGGGACAGGGCATCCAGAGCCATTGTTAGGGAATCTCTCTGGATGGTGGAGCAGGCGCATTGATGAGAAAAACCGTATTGTATACAAGGTTGTTGGCAACAATACCACTATTCTTTCATGCAAAAATCATTATGGTGACAAATAGGATAACTATTACTGCATTAAAAGGCATGTATGAAAAAACAGGGCTGATGAATTCATGGAACATTTCACCAGCTCTGTTTTTTGTATAATTTTTACTCTATGGCTGTTTTACTTGTAACATTATTTGATTTTTAGCTTCACCTTTGCCTTTTTATTGCTTCCATCTGTAGACGTTGCTGTAATAGTCACGGTTTTTCCTTTTCCGGCTTTTTTGGCTGTCACTTTTCCTTTCTGATTGACAGTGGCATATTTGGTATTGGAGCTTTGCCATTTCAGGGTTTTATTTACGCTCTTTCCTGTGGTGGTTACTGTTGCTTTGACTGTCATAGACTTGCCTGCCTCTAAGGTTTTGGATGGGGCTTTCAGCTTTATGCTTTTTACGGCATGTTTCATGATCTTGATTTTTATGGTGGCCTTTTTGCCGCTACCGTCTTTTGCGGTAGCAGTGACAGTAACTGTTTTTCCGGCACCGGCTTTTTTCAGGGAAAGCTTTCCATTTTCGTCTATGGTGGCATATTTTTCATTGCTTGTTTTCCATGCCACAGTTTTCTCTGAGGCATTTTCAGGCTCTACCTTTAAAGTCAGCTTTACCTTTTGACCAGCAGCCAGCTTTTTTGATGGGGCTGCTATGGTCAGCTTTGTAACTTTTATCGGCTGGTTTTGGATACTGCTGTCAGGCTGTCGGGTACCTTCACCAGCTTTTTCCTTTACTGTAATTGTAATAATCGTTTTCCTGGTCACATCTTTTTCAGTATAAGATATCTCTAACTCATAATTCCCAGGAGTATCCATATCAATCCCTGATGTATTTACGACATAGGAATCTTTGGTAAGTATCTGCTTAGAATCCTCATAGACTGCTGTTACTGTCAAATCATCCAAGTTTAAGTTTTCGCCCTGCTCATATGTGGTCTTTTGCTTGGATGCCTGTATGCCTGTCAGAATCTTTTCTTCTTCAACCGTATCATCTGCTATGGACCAGAGGTCAGATTGCAGATTTATGTGCAAAGCTGGGCAAACGCCGTCATCGGAATAGTCGACACTCCTGCCATCCCGATAGACGTACCCATAGTCGCCGACACGCGCGGCATTGCTACCACCATCGCCGGGGGAGCGCAGCCACCACCAGCAGTTGTCGTTTCCACCCGTGTAGCCACTATTATATGTATAGGTTCCTCTTGCACGTGCATAGTTGCTAGGTTGAACCCATCGACTTGTCGAATCAGTACTGTCATCACTACAGAATCCATATGCTTCATCCATCACTTCACTGATGGAAAGCAGATAAACATTATCACTCGTATTGTTTCCACCTTCTGTACCATAGTATGGATTATCTTTATTTACTACATTTTGCCTTACGATAGCACTCTGTTCACTGCTACTGAAAGCTACATTATAAAAACCTTTGTTCAGCCAGTTCCTTATGGTACTGGTTTCCCATGTGATGCTTATATTTTCTTCATTATAGTCCTTACAATCAATTGCCTTATCTGCTACTACAAATAAGGTGTTTCCATCATTATTCAGTACTTTCCACTTTATTTGTTCCCATTTAAAATAGCGGTAACCGTTGTTTGACACCTCATCAAAATATTCGTTGTCATTGGTATCATTCTTACTAATCCTGCGATACTTGATACCATCTGCCCATACATCAATACCCATATCTGCATCTGATTCTTCTCCGGATGTGCTGATAGCATTTTCTATGGCAGCTATGATGGCACTGTCCGTCACCTCGCTTTGAGGATAGCTTCCAAAATATACATAATTCCAATCCGTACAATCTATAATGCCTTCCTTTGCAGGACAATGATGGATTGGATTGGTGGGGACTTCTCCTTCTGTCTGTATGGCATTTTCCCTAACGGTACTATCATCCAATATAGACCCGAGATCAGATTGCAGATTTATATGCAAAGCTGGGCAAACGCCGTCATTGTAACTGTGGACAGTATCGCCATGCCGACCGACGCACCCATAGCTGTCGACATCCGCGGCATCGTAACTACCACAGCCGGGGGAGCGCAGCCACCACCAACAATAGCCATCATAACCATCCCTATGTGTACCTCGGGCATTTGCATAATCACTGGCTTTTATCCTGCGGCTCTGCGAATAAATGTTAGAGTCACTACAGAATCCGTAAGTTTCCTTCGTCACTTCATCTATGGACAGCAGATAAACCTTATCTCTCGTATCATTTCCACCTTCTGTACCATAAGCGGGATTATCTTCATTTTTTACAGTCTGTTCTACAACAGCCTCCTGCTCCCCACTATTGAAGGCTGTATGATAAAAGCTGCCATTCAGCCAGCTTCTTATACTGCTGTCTTCCCATGTGATATCTCCTCCTGCATCATGATAGTCTTTGCAGTCCAATGCCATGTCTGCCATTACGAATAAGGTAGCCCCATCATTTTGAAGCACTTTCCATCTGATTTTTTCCCATTTAAAATAGCGATACTCACTGTTTCCAAAATATCCACTGTAATTAGTGTCACTCCTGCTAATCCTACGATATTTTATACCGTCTACTATCACATCTATACCTACATCTGCATTGGATTCTGTTCCAGATGTGCTGATGGCATTTTCTATGGCAGCTATGATGGCACTGTCCGTCACCTCACTCTGGGGATAGCTTCCAAAATATACGTAGCTGAAGTCCGTATAATCCGGTGCACAGTGGTGGATGGGAGCTGATGGCATTCCTTCCTCATCTACACCGACATGGGAGAATTCTTTTCCGGTAACATCCGCTTCCGGAAGAGTTTCTTCTTCCATATCTTCTCCTGAGACTGTTTTTGGCTCAATGGGATTTGTGACCTGCTCGTTATAGCTGTCTTCTTCTGTTACTTCATTTTCACTTACTGTTTCCGCAAACACCCTTAATTCCTGAACCGGTAAGATGATTACTAAAATTAAGAGTAGCGCTATGAAACGTTTGAATTTCTCTTTCATTTTTTCCTCCGTTTTTTAATTTGAAATTTATAATTTTTCTATCTATTGAATTGATTTTGCATTGTAAATCGCATTATTGTTTGGACTATAAGGTTC
>CAMWWJ010000082.1 GCA_947177925.1 uncultured Lachnospiraceae bacterium | reverse complement strand
TTATAAATCTCTTACATTCAAAACAGATATATGAATCCTCATTCATGTTATCAATGTAACAACAAATATCCATTCGCTTGGACTTTTCTCCTGATTCATAAGCAATAGGAAAACAGATATTAAACTTACTCTTCTTACATCTCATAATTTCAACCAGTTCTGTTCTCCTATCTTCTTCCTTTTTCGTAATACTACGACTATCAGCCGAAATACTTTGATAGGACTCAATCACAAGCAAAATATAATTTTCTATGTAACTATTTTTAAACAATCCAAACCAGAAAGGAACACTATCTTTCATTATAATTTCCTCCTGTCTGCATTATTTCACGCGTTATTTTAGCCGCCATTTTTCTTGCTTTTCCCAAAGACCAATTAAACTTTTCTTTTGTTTGAACAATTTGAAATCCACTTTCTTCAAATAATAAAATTCTATTTTGAAGCAATAGCCGACTGTTAATTTTCTCTACTCCCATCAAACCTAATAAATCTGAGGTTTTCTTTGCTAATTCCGTTTCCTCTTTAAAAAAGAAACGCATCGTTGTGTAAAAATCTCCAACTTGCAAATGACTTCTCCACATGCCATTTATCCTATTTTTCATATAATAATTAAAATAGTCGCACAAGTATTGGGAATAGACTTGATAATCTTTTTCTTCTGCTATAATATTTTTTTCTTTATCAAACCTACTTATTCCTTCTTCAATTACGGAGATATAAAACTCATCGAGTCCATATAATTTATAAACCATATTATCCAACTGACTTTGAAGTTCTTCTTTTGAATTTCCTTCCCAACAGCCATTTTTGTGTTGAGCAGTAACCAGATTCTCCATCTTAATAACTAAATTTACAAATTGTTGAATATCCTTCCTTTCCTTTTCATACAACGGCATTGGGAAATGCAAAATATCTTCTTTCACTACCTCCGGTTTTTTTGCAGCTTTCACCTTGGTCATATAAAAACTATAATAGCGAAATACTTTTGAATTTAATATACCTTCTATGTACTTTAAAAGTCCTACATTTTGACCTGAATAATCATTAAATGTAGAAAAATCATTACAGAATACTACTGGTTCACTAACATATGCTGCTCCCCAACATTGTTCATTATATGTTCGCTTTACTAACACCTTATTATTACATGTATATATTGATAACTTTCTCGGTCTATCATACAGCAATTCCTGCGAAAGCATCGGAATGTTTTCATAATCCAAACCATAGGGTTCAAAACATCCTTTAAGTGATCCTCCTTTATACCCATTAAACTCTGAACATTTTTCACCTTTTTCTGCAGTAATATACCCTTGTACAAAATCCACTCTTTCTTCTATGCTCATCTCCAAATCGGGAAACCGCTTCAAGTTTTCTATACATTCCACATCAAACACATCACCATAGGTAAGTATTGTCCATATATATTCTTTGTTTTTTAATTTACTTTTACTAATTCGCATTTCTTCATTTTTATCATAAACAAATTGATTTAAAAGACGAAATAACAGATTAGATTTAAATACATAATAAGTAAAACTATAATTTTGCTTTTTTTCACAACGATATGTCAAAATTGAGCAGGGGTAAGTGGCATGTATAAACAACTGCGCTTTAATTGCCTCCAAATTTGTAACTTGTTCTATCAAAAACTCTGATAACAAATACCTTAAAAACTTTTTACTGTTTTTATTTGTAAAAATGGCATTTGTCACCAATAATGATATAATCGCTGTTTCATCTACAAAATCCCTCACTCTACTAATAAAAGCCTGTGCGATTTGGGCATCTGCTATTGGTATATTTTTTCTTTTACAATAGAGAATATGATCCGATTTCGGCATACTTTTCCAAGGCGGATTTCCAACTACAATGTCTATAACTTTTCCACCGATACCATCTTCCACCGTTTGAGAAAAGAAACTACCTTGAACAAGATTCTTCCCTATTAAATTCGGAAAATAAAATTGATTTTCTAAAATATCTTTAGGCGTCAATTCATCTAACAATGCAATATATAAACTAAAACAACTAATACGCAATGCACTCGGATTAATATCCACACCTAAAATCATTTCTGTCATTAAATTAGTTAAATCACTCGAACTTAAAATCCTTTTTTCTTGTTTTAACATTTCTATCTGACGTTTAAATGCACTTACCAAAAAAACTCCAGACCCACATGCAGGATCAAGCACACATGGAATTTTCTTTTTCTCTATATATTCTATAAAGCATTGTTGGACCATAAAATCTGCCAAATAATGTGGAGTATAAAATGCTCCCACTGCTTTTTTCTTTGTTTTCCATTCTTCATCCATCGAAAAAAAAGTTTCATAAATATTACTGATTAAGCTAATAGGAATAACAGAAAAATCATATGGGAACAATCTCAACTGCGTATATCCATCTTGTAAATAATCATCTCCTCTAAAGAAATCATAAAATACTATCATTTGTCCATTCGACGGCATATCACTTCTCTTTATAGAAAACAAGTCTCCATTAAATCTTTTTTTTAAAAAGCAAAAAAATTCATATATATACTCTGAATTTCTCTGTTCCAACAATTCCGTATATGAATTTACATTCCATTTCTCAAAAGCTTTTTGTGTTAGTATATTACGGTCTTCCAGGTATTTAATAAAAATGCACTGTGACATGAAATTATAGGCATTTTCTAATTCCATTCCATATTCATTGCATACCTGAAGAACTGCACCTTTTAAATTAAAAAGTAACTGCTTATCTACTCTTTCTCCCGGATTCGATAATTCCGCCAATCTTTCCCATACAACCTTTGTTACTATCTGAGAAGCCTTTAAATCATGCAACATAGCACAACTATACAGTTTATTTGTGTCTTGTCCTTTATAAAGCAATGCCTTTCCTTTTTTACAAGAAAAATTATTATAAATTCTAAATTCTCCCGGCAAAACCAAAATAGAAATCGGAACATCATTCTTATTCCAATAAAACAAATGTTGTCTTGCGATATCTTCTTCGCTAGTACAATATAACTTCTTTATTCCTACTATAGGATATTCTTTTTCCTCAATCTCCACATAAAAACATGCATCATATACCCCCATTTTATCTGTACGATAAAATGGATTTGATTGATACTCAAGAAAATGTATTAAGCTATCATAGAATTCTCTACAGCAAAGCTCATCCCTATTATTTTTTTCTTGTTTGTTCATATCCTAAGACATCCTCTCTCTTATTTTAGCGATGACAAATATATCACATATCAATTTAATCTAATTATATTCAATTTTTGACACTTTTTCAACAATATCAATGCCTTGATAATACCCTTTTTCACTTTGTAATTCACATTATACACCATTTTTTGTGTGCAAACAAGCGTTCTTTATCTATATCATAATATTTTTATTCTCCATCATTCCCCGTCTGTATTCTTTGCTTTTCCCCCATCTGATAATCCATGTAAAATATTTCTATAGCATACAATCTCTCATATGAACAATACAATTGACAATCGCATAAACAACATCTATAATATATTTATTACAAACGTAGGATTCAAAATGAGGTTTAACGTGAACAATTTGCCACAGATTTCGGAAGCTGAATTTGAAGTTATGAAAATTGTATGGAAACATGCACCAATCAGCACCAATGAAATAACAGATAAATTACTGCAGACCACAAGCTGGAGCCCTAAAACGATACAGACACTGATTAAACGTCTTGTAACCAAGGGCGCCCTCACTTATGAAAAACAGAGTCGGGTTTTTGTTTATACTCCGGTGGTTCAGGAAAGTGAATACATCGGTCAGGAAAGTAATACCTTTCTGAATCGCTATTATGACGGAAATATTACTGCCATGCTGTCCGCATACATAGAAAACAACAACCTGTCTGAAACCGAAATAGACACGCTTCGCTCCCTTCTTGCCAAAAGACCAAAAAAAGGAGACCATTAACGTGGCTGATTTTATGATAAGCTTTTTCATATGCAATGTGTTTATCTGCGGCATCATCGGAATTCTTCTTATAGCCAAAAGGATATTCAAAAATATTTTGTCCAGCCGGATGCAATATAATCTCTGGTTTCTATTAATCGGGGTGTTGGCAGTTCCCTTTATGCCATTCCGTCTAATCGGGTTTCCGCAAATTCTCTCTCTGCTCAGCAGCTTGAAAAGTTCTCCTGTTTTTAACACCGGAAATAATGCCAGTGAAGCCATGCATGTAAATTTGATTGGAAATCCGAATTGGATGAACGACTTTGCTCTTTCTGTAAACAGCACGGTATCCCCCACAGCCGGATATATATTATTGGGCATCTGGACTGCGGGCATTTTATTTATGATTATATGGAACATCAAATCCTCTCTCTGCTTATGCGCCTTGAAGAAATCTGCCCTTCCTCTTCAGAACAAAAAGGTCGGCAGACTGTATCATCGCTGCCTGAATGAAGCAGGAATTCATACGAATATTCCCATATACAGCACTGCTTTTTTGAAATCACCTATTATTGTGGGTCTTTTAAAACCATGTATTTATCTGCCGATTCATCTAATCTCAGATTATAACGAATCGGATATGCGCTACATGCTGTTACACGAACTGCAGCACTATAAGCACAAGGATATTCTTATCGGTTATCTGATGAACCTTATCGGAGTGATATACTGGTTTAATCCTCTTGTCTGGTACGCTCTTAAGGAAATGCGTACTGACAGAGAGATTGCCTGTGATACGTCTGTTTTGAAAATGCTCAAAGAAGACACTTATGCTGATTACGGTAATACACTAATTAACTTTGCAGAAAAAGTTTCTCTGTCTCCTTTTCCATTTGCCGCCGGTCTTGGCGGAAATATGAAACAAATGAAGCGGCGCATTATCAATATTGCCTCTTATGAGAAACCAACGTTTACGAAAAGAATAAAAAGCATAACTGCATTTACACTGACTGCTGTTCTTGTTTTAGGACTTGCACCTTTTATTTCTGCATACGCGGCGGATGAAAGTCACTACCAATGGGACTCCTCTTCTAAAAACATTTTCTATGCAGACCTTTCTGCATACTTTGGAGAATACGAAGGAAGCTTTGTTTTATATGATTTGGAAAATGATGCATGGAACATATATGACATAGAGCATGCTGCCCTGAGAGTTTCACCAAACTCCACCTACAAAATATACGCTGCTTTGTTCGCATTAGAAGAAAGCATCATTACACCGGATGACTCCTTAATCGCCTGGAATGGAGAAATTTATCCATTTGAAGCATGGAATACCTCTCAGACCTTACAATCTGCAATGAATACATCTGCCAACTGGTATTTTCAGGAAGTGAACGAACAGCTTGGAGCCGCTTCCGTTTATAACTACATTCAGGAAATTGGGTATGGAAACCAAAATATGAGCGGCGATTTCTCCACTTATTGGATGGAGTCTTCCTTGAAAATCTCCCCGATAGAGCAGGTCGAACTTTTGACAAAACTATATCATAATAGCTTTGGTTTTTCTCTCGAAAACATCAACGCTGTAAAAGGCGCCATCTGTCTCTCCTCTTCCGAGACCGGAACATTATACGGAAAGACCGGAACCGGACGTGTGGATGGACAAGATGTAAATGGGTGGTTTGTCGGCTTCATTGAAACTGCAGATAACACATACTTTTTTGTTGCCAACATCGAAGCCGATAGCGGCGCTTCCGGAAGTAGTGCAGCAGAAATAGCCATGTCTATATTGTCTGACATGAATATTTGGGAATAAAAAACTTATATCAGGAATGACTCAGTTGACATTAATGCGGTACTGATACTCCGGTATATCCTTTGTTCCATCATTAAGGATTTTATTTCCCAAATACCGGAAACTGCCATCCTCTGTAAACTGCACCGTAAGTTCATGTGTTATGACCGCCTCATTACAAATGACCATGTCACATACAGCATTTACCGTTAATGTAACTGTACCATTTCCATTTTCTTTTATTTCTGTAACCTCCGGCAAAGAAGTTCCGAAAAAGGTTGGCGCATAATTCAAGCAGTCCAGCCGTCTCCAAACATAGGTCTGCTTTTCTTCATCAAATACTGCATATTCCCGTATCTGCTCTGCTGTTACAGGAAAATATTCCATAATCAGACTTTCAAATTCTTCTTTAGGTATGCCGTTTGGATAAACCTCAGAATAAAGCTCCTTTTCATATTTCATCGCAAATAGATATTCATACATTCCATTGTAATCCAGCCTATCCATATGGTCTGTATCCCAATCAGAACACAAAATATTATTTCCCTGGTATCCCAATCCCAACACACACTTTTTAGATAGTTCACGCGCTTCTTCCGTCATTGGTTTTATTCTGAGCAGGCAGCTCCCATCAACCACTTCCATTACCTCAGGATACTCCGGAACACACAGTTCATAGCAAAACCAGCCTTCGTCCGAATATCGCCATTCTTTAACTCTAGTCTGGGAAACATAAGTGATGTTCAGTTCGTTTTCTTCGTTCCATACTGCGCTTACACTTAAGACATACATATCTGCTCCGTCAAAAATATATTTCATCCTTCCTATGCCACCGTCTGCACGAATCTCATATACAACTATCGAACCGGTTTCACCCTCCATGCATGCCTTTAGAAAATTCTCCATCTTCTTTTCATTTTCCATATTGGAATACAATACAACGGTATAAACCGGACATCCCGTCTTTTTTACTTTACTTTGCATTTCCAGAACGATTTCATCTGAAAGAACAACATTAGATGCTTTGCCCTTGTCTGCTTGTTCATAAATGCTAAAAATAAGCCCCATCACTCTTTTACAGTCAGCTTCTGCTTCCTCTCTTTCGGCATCATTAACCGGAAGGTCATAACCTCCATATATATGTTTCCATTCTTTTTCAGTCAAACGAGGAGTATGCCATGTTTCCTCACGATTATATTCTGACGGTATTATTCTGTTGGATACATACTGTATCCCTCCGTCCCCTAAAGGACGAACCACTACCTCGTGAGCATACACTTTAGCTTCCCCTGCATACGGAAATACCACATTTACTGTAAGCGTAATCGTCCCATCCTTGTTTTCTGTAAAACCGACCACTTCCGGATATGGATACTCCGGATACTCTACTTCATAAAATCCTCTTGGCTTATATTCATAGGTCGAATCCTCTGAATAATAGGCTGTTTTTGACTGCAATGTTTCGCTATCAATATTAAAATACGTCATGATGACACGTTCAAATTCATCCTTGGGTATTCGATACACCGCACCAACTCCCAGATTGTCGTCTGCCACATATGGGACAGCTCCTGCATTTATTTTCGGATAAAAAATGTCATACATGTCATAGAAATTCAAGTTCCCAAAGTCATCTTCGCTCCAATCCACAAGGAACATATTATTCTGCTTATAGCCAATGGGAAGAAGATATTTCCGGTTCAGTTCCCTGTATGCTTCGTCCAAGGGCTGTACCCGAAACGCAGTATGTTCCTCTGCTCCGCTCAATGTAAGTACATATAATTCCTCCGAAAAACAGACTCCGGAAAACATCAAATAGCCCTCTTCCGTATAATTCCATGACTCTGCCCGATAGTTTCCTGTAACTTCCTTTCGCATATTTTCGTTTTCATATTTGTAACAGCTTTTGACCACATCCACATTTCCGTCTTTTGTCTGCAAATCATATTTTACAAATCCGCCTTGATATCCGATTTCCAGAATCGTAATTTTTGCTTCCTCTTTGGAATCCACCATTTTACAAAATTGAATAACCTGCTCCGGTTCAGTCATATCAATTTGGTTTCTGCTGTCAACAGCCGGATAGCCATTCTCTCCAAACCGTTTTATGATACTGCGAATCGTATCCAAATCCGCTATTTTATTTGTCTCTGCACTTTGATAAAATTCCAGAAAAATATCTATTATTTTTTCATCATCCTCCTGCGTATTCTCCGAAACAGCCCGAACCTCATCTACAGTTTCAGCAACCGATGTTTCCTTCTGAGGTGTATCACTACACCCCAAAACGCTAAACAGCAGTATAAAACTAATTGCGGCGAAACCATTCTTCCAGAACCAAGCTGTCTCTTTTAACGACATAACTGCTTCCTCCTCTTCCTTTCACATCTTCTACCATACTGATAATCAATATCGGCCGCTCTACGGTTTCCTCTGGAGTATAAATAACAAACCAACCCAGTTCTGTACCAGAAGTATCATTTTTTGATGCCTTGATTTCTGCTGTACCTGTTTTCCCTGCTAAAACAATGTCATCTCGATGTGCTGCATATCCGGTTCCATGAGAATCATTCACTATCTTTTTTGTTCCTTCTAACACCCTGTTTGCTGTTTCGACAGAAAATGCTCCCGCTATCCAATACTCGGCAGTTACTTCATTTTGGTAGACCAGATAAGGCTTTATGATATTACCTTCATTACAAAAAGCAGAATAAATACAAGCCATATGTAATGGGTTCACTAATACCTGTCCCTGCCCGTAACCGCTGTCTGCCAGTTGTATTTCTGTTTCAATGCCTTCTGTATTAGAATACTGCGATTCTGCCATCCTAATTTCAAATGGCAGTTCTGCATTAAACCCAAGACGCGTCAGAGAACTCTCCATCTCATCTGCACCAATCTTTAACGCGGCCTTTGCAAAATAAATATTGTCAGAATAAATCAGGGCATTTTCCAAAATAACCGGTTCATATGCATGAAGGGTTGTTACATAATAGGAACCCCACGATGCATCCTTTTGCCAACTTAACCCCACGTTTCCATAATCTTCCGTCGGGTCGATTGCTCCTGATTCCAAACCGACAGCAGCAGTAATGGGTTTAAATGTAGACCCAGGACACCATACCTGTCGGAACCGGTTATACATCGGAAGATTCTCATCTTCACTAAGTGCGGTCCATTGCTCATTTGATAATCCCATAATAAAGTCATTGTTATCATAGGATGGTGTACTGACCAAGGCCAATACCTCTCCGGTATACGGATTCATGGCTACCGAACAGCTTTTATCTTCCTTGAACTGCTCATATAACGAAACTTGAAGACCAGCATCTATTGTCAGTTGTATGTTCTGTCCATGCCGCACTAATTTACAAGCAAGCTCCTCCTTCTCTTTCCCTTCCGAGTCCACAATGTAAATCCTGTAACCGTTCTGTCCTTTTAGCTCTTTTTCAAACAAGCCTTCCACTCCGCTTCTGCCGATTACGCTGCTTGCCGTATATCCTTCTCCTGCATGTTTTTCTAAATCTTCTGCCGTAACACCCTGCACATACCCTATCAGATGTGCTGCCGCCTCACCCAATGGATACTCCCGAATCTCAGTATCGGAAATCATTATTCCCGGAATTGCCAGCAGTTTTTCCTGACGTTCCTGTTCCTTGAGAACTTTCTCATCCGGTTCAAAAGCCAACAGTTCTATTTCTTTTACTTTAGGAATCATCTGAATTGGTACGAAAAAATCATCCCTTACCCACTGTGCTGATAATTTCTTTTCTATAACCTCCGGATTTATTTCCAGCAACTCTGCTATTTCAAGAATTGCTTCGTCCCTGTTTTCCAGCTTTCCCGGAACAATTCCAACCGAGGAGGCAACCCCCATTCCGGCAAGAACCCGTCCGTTTCTGTCCAGAATTTCTCCCCGCCTTGCCTGTATGGTGGAAACTCTTACTTTATCCGTAGAACTTAATTCCGGAAAGATCAGTGAATCATCCCATACCAATTCGTATCCCTCTTCTCCTTCCAGAAAAAACGCTTTATTCTCAAAACTGATATTCCCTGCAACCGTATCAAAAGAAGTCCGGTATGTTACTATCTTCTGCTCCTCATCATATGCCGAAATCTCAATCACCATATTTTGCAACTCAATTCCCTTATAAATGGCTGAGTTTCGCTTAATAAAATCCTCCTGACTGATATTACCCGATGCCTCAACATTCAGCATCGCATACATCTGTTCATATTCCTGTTTCGGAATATAATTCATATATTGGACGAGAAGTTCTTCCGGAGAAGTCCGGACAACGCCTTTACGCAAAAAGCATATTCCATATATGGCAGTGCCTATTATAATCATCCCTGTCAGCACAACTGTAATTAACCGTAATTTACTCTGTTTCTTTTTTCGTCTGCGTCTATTTCTTCCTTTCATATTTAACCTCCATTCACCTTGCCTTACCAATATGTCCATATTAAATTATCGTTTTTCTATATTTTTATAAATACTACATTTGTAAGATTTTAAGGCAAAAAAATTTGTTTTCTCACAACTTCTGTATTTAATTAAATATTACACCTGTAGGATTTTCAAGTCAAGTACCTATTTTCATTTCTCGGCGGCTCTTCTTGTCCATCTCCTACTTCCTTCATTTGGTTTTTACCGGCACTCAGCCAGTCAGCATCCTCATTAGGACACTGACTGGCTGTCAGATGGTGAAATATGATGTTCGACCTTTATCGCTAATGCCCAACTATTTAATGCTTCTGTTTCAAGCAATTCCATGTCAAGCCTGGTAACAGTATGAATGCAAAGTTCCAAGAATTGTTTGATGCACATCTTATTCTCATAAAGTATGAAAATGTGGGGATACAGACAATCTATCGTTTCCAGATTTTTTTCATTCTCCACCTTAAGCTCATTTCTCCAGTTTTCATATATAATCAGTCCATATCCGACAAGAGGCTGTTCAAACTGATGAATTTCATTGCTGAGCAGCCGGTATCCTTCACACAGGGCCTCATCGCATCACCTCTCTGAGCATATTATGCCACAACAGAATAGGTAAATCCATAAAACAGTCGTTGACCAAAGCAGAATAAAACTTAACTTAAAGTTTATCAGCAAAACTGCACATAAGCTTCCCTGTTGCTGACTTTTTAAGAAGCTCCTCCATTACCGGCTTTTCATCAATGCTTCAATCAAAGTGGCAACGGAGGAGCGAATGGCTATAGCAAAATCATCTCTGCGAAACTATCAATCCCATATTTGGACAAAATATCTTTTAATCCCAGCCTTACCTCTTCACGGCTGAAATTATGTTCTTCTAAAAATTCATCGGTCTTGTCGTTTAAGTAGGAATAAAACAAT
>CAMWWJ010000081.1 GCA_947177925.1 uncultured Lachnospiraceae bacterium | reverse complement strand
AGAGAGAGAGAGATAAAGAGAGAGAGAGAGAGATTTATAAATATATTATTTATCGGTAAAGCTGTAATGGAAAGGAGATAGATGATATGCTGTTTATTTTTTTCTTATTATGGGTGGTTTTTAATGGCCAGCTTACTTTGGAAATTTCCATATTTGGAATCATTATTTCTGTTTTGATATATTGGTTTATTTGTAAATTTATGGACTGGAGCCCAAAAAAGGATTTATGGATTGCAAAAAATTCAGGTCTTTTCCTTCAGTATGCTTTTGTGCTTTTTAAAGAAATATTTAAGGCAAATATAGCTACCATAAAAATGATTTTTACGGAAAAATATGTAAGGGAGCCAGTACTGGTCTCTTTTGAAACATCAATAAAGTCTAAAGCTTTAAGAGTTCTGTTAGCCAATTCCATTACGATTACCCCCGGGACTATTACTGTGTCCTTAGAGGATAACCGTTATCTGGTTCACTGTCTTGATAAGGATTTCAGTGAAGGCATAGAGGACTCTGTTTTTGTAAAGATTCTGGAAAAAATTGAAAAGGCAGGTGAAGAGCATGAATAGCGGGATACTGGCGCTGGAGAACGCCTATCGAATGCTGCTTTTAGGAATCGTTTTGATATTGGCGGTAATGCTTTTGTTCTGCCTTCTCAGGGCCTGTCTGGGACCCAGGGTAGCGGACCGGATCGTTGCCATAAACATGATGGGGACTATAGTCATGGTCATCATTGCAATTCTGACAGTTCTCAGACAGGAAGGCTATCTGGTTGATATCTGTCTGATTTATGCAATGATAAGTTTTTTGGCAGTGATTGTTTTGTCAAAAGTTTACATGGGAGTGTATCTGGAAAAAAAGCAAAAGGAAAAGGAGGAAAAGGGCAATGGAAATATTTGAATGGATTCGTTTTATAGCAGGCGCCGCTTTTCTCATTGCCGGACTTTTTACATTTTTTGTGGAGCTGCTTGCCATTTATAAGCTAAATTATGTGCTGGACCGTATGCATGCAGCGGCAACGGGAGATACTCTTGGAATCCTGTTATCCTTAATGGGACTTATGATTATGAACGGATTGAATTTCACTACATGTAAGATGGCTTTGATTATTGTATTTTTCTGGTGTGCTTCTCCGGTTTCCTCTCATTTGATTGCCAGACTGGAGGTAACCACTAATGAATCGGAAGAGCAATATGGGAGGATTGAAAAATAATGGAATGGCTTATGTATATTTTACTGGGATTTTTGGTAATCTGTGCCATTGCCGTCAGCTTTTCCAAAAATCTTTTAAATTCGCTTATGATTTTTATGTCCTATAGTCTGGTAATGTCCATAATCTGGATTTTATTGGAATCTCCGGATCTTGCCATTACGGAAGCGGCAGTGGGGGCAGGAGTTACGTCAGTGCTGTTCTTTGTGACTTTAAAGAAGATCCATGCCATTGATGAAAAGAAGAAAGGAGAAAAAGATGAGTAGATTAAAGGAATGGGACAGCTATAAAAAAACAAGGGCTTATCGTTTTTTCCGCTGGTACCGGGGTGAGAAAGATCCTTTTTTGGGAGAAGTGGAAATAAAGGAAGGCAAGCTCTATAAGGATACCAGATCAGAGGAAGAAATTCAGAAGGAAAAAGAAGAGCTTATGAACAAGGTCTATGATATAGACCACAATAAAGAGATTAAGTTTTTTAAACTTGTTTATGGTATTATATCTGCTGTTTTCTGCCTTGCCCTGACCTTCGTTCTGCTTTTAATGGTTTCTTATTCTCCAAAAACAGGCAATCCGGGCAATCCAAATGAAAATGAAGTGCCTGCCAGATATATTGAAAATGGATTACAGGAAACAGGCGCGGTAAATATCGTTACCGGAATGATATTGGATTATCGTGCTTTTGATACTCTGGGGGAATCCCATGTGCTTTTTATTGCTACTATTACTGTTTTTATTCTTCTTCGGATAGATAAGGATGAAAAGGGAAAGGAAAAGGACAGGGAAGAAGCAAATGACAGAAATTATGAGCCAAAAAATGATGCTATATTACAGATTATAGCAGTTATTATTGTTCCGCTTATTATTATATTCGGCATTTATGTAATTTTAAACGGACACCTTTCTCCGGGAGGAGGATTTTCAGGAGGAGCTATTATTGGTGCGGGACTGATCCTCTATTTAAATGCCTTTGGATTTGCGAAAACAGAACGGTTTTTTACGGAAAAAACCTATAAGATCATTTGTTTTTGTTCTTTATCCTTTTATTGTCTTGCAAAAAGCTATTCCTTTTTCATGGGAGCCAATCATTTGGAAAGCGGTATTCCCCTTGGAACGCCCGGAGCTATTTTAAGCAGCGGCCTGATCCTGCCTTTGAATATTTGTGTAGGATTGGTTGTTGCATGTACTATGTATGCTTTTTATGCGCTTTTTCGAAAAGGGGGTTTTTAATATGGGATTGGGACCGAATTTATTAGCAAATTATGGTGAAGCGGTTTCCATGATTTTATTTGCCATTGGATTTACCAATCTTCTTTTACAGAAAAATCTCATTAAAAAAATAATTGGATTAAATATTATGGATACTGCCACGTATTTATTTTTAGCATTAAAAGGATATATTCAGGGAAGAGTGGCGCCTATTGTAGTAAACGGAGTGCAAGAGGTGGAGGCTTATATCAATCCTATTCCGGGAGGGCTGGTTCTTACCGGAATCGTAGTGTCCGTGTCGGTATCTGCCCTGATGTTGTCTTTGACTATCTGTTTATACAGGAGATATCATACATTGGACTTGGATGAAATTTCCACCTTGTTGAAAAAGGAGGAAAACTAATATGGATTTTGTGCAGAATATTCCTTTCTTTTCTATTTTATTATCTTTATTTTCCGGAACGGTCACTTCCATGCTGAGTGGAAAATGGGCAAAAAGATGGAACGCTTTTATGATTACTGTCATTGGCGTTATGTCGGCAATACTTCTTGCTTATTTGTTGAACAGGGGACAAAGTTATACCTTTATGATGGGACATTTTCCGGCGCCCTGGGGAAATGAAATCAGGGCAGGAGTTTTAGAAGCTCTAATGGCATTATTCTTTTGCGTGATCATGCTTTTATCTTTGACAGGCGGGCGCGCCCATCTGGAGGAAGAAATCGCTAAAAGCAAGCAGAATCTTTATTACATTCTGGTAAACCTTTTATTAAGTTCCCTGCTTGCACTTATTTATACCAATGACTTGTTTACTGCTTATGTGTTTGTGGAAATCAATACTATTTCTGCCTGCGGACTGATTATGATCCGGCAGAACGGGCATACCTTTGAGGCAGCCATCCGGTATATGATCATGAGTCTGTTAGGCTCCGGTCTGTTGCTTTTAGGTATTTGTATTTTGTATGACTGTACGGGACATCTGCTTATGAGCAATATAAAAAGCGCTGTAACGATCATGTCCGTAACAGGCAGATATCATGTGCCTTTAGTGGTGGCGATTGCTTTTATCTGTGTAGGGCTTGCCATTAAAAGCGCTTTGTTTCCTTTCCATTCATGGCTTCCCAATGCTTATGGATATTCCACCGCATCCAGCGCTGCCATATTGTCCAGCCTTGTGTCAAAGGGATATATTTTTCTGTTGATTAAAATTTGTTATCGGGTAATCGGCTGGCAGGTCATTTTAAACAGCAAGGTCATCCATATTTTGTTTTTGTTTGGTTTATGCGGCATGATCATGGGTTCCTTAAGCGCTATTCAGGAAAATGATATCAGAAGGATGATAGCCTTTTCCTCTGTAGCCCAGATTGGATATATTTATATGGGTATCGGTCTTGGAACGCTGGAAGGAATGACGGCAAGCGTCTATCATGTATTGTCCCATGCGGCTACCAAAAGCCTTTTGTTCATTGCGGCGGTAGGGCTTACGGATGTTTCCGGGAAGAGCAAGAAATTCATTGATCTGACAGGAGCCGGATATCGGAATAAGCTTGCTGGAATTGCTTTTACGGTAGGTTCCCTTTCCATGGTAGGAGTTCCAGGGTTTTCCGGATTTATCAGTAAGCTGTTATTTGGAACTGCCTGTGTGCAGAATACTCCTTATAAAATGCTCCCTACCTTGATTTGTCTGGGTATTAGCACGATATTAAATGCGATTTATTTTATGAAAACGGTTATCCGTATTTATACTCCGATAAAATCTTCATACGATAAGATGCCGGTAAAAAAGACTTTTGGCTATGTGGGAGCATTGGTTTGCTTTGTAATTCTGAACATTGTTCTGGGGATGTGTTCCACACCTATTGTCAGTATGATTCAAACGGGACTTAAAATGTTCAGTTAGGAGGATTCAAAATGTATACTATTTTTAACTTTTTAGGAATAGATTCTTTATTGTTGCCATCAATACTGATCCCAATTATTTTTGGAATACTTTTGTTCCTGCCGGAATCGGAGAGAAGAAAAAATCTTACAGAAGCGGAAAAAAGAAATTTTTACTGCATAGTTACAGGACTTGCGCTTATTGGCAGTGGAATGCTCGTATTAGAGGCAGCTTTTACTGACGGGGAAATGGTTACGTTGTTTACCCTCCATCCAAAGCTGCCTATCATACTCCGGGCAGACGGACTTGGGAAGCTGTTTGCCCTGCTTGTAACGATTATATGGATTTGCGGCGGTTTTTTTGCCTTCTCCTATATGAAGCATGAGAAAAATATAAAACGCTATTTTGCCTTTTATCTTATATTGTATGGAGTGCTCATGGGGCTTGATTTTTCCGGAAATCTGATTACTATGTATGTTTTTTATGAGCTGATGACATTATGCTCTTTTCCTCTTGTCATACACAATCAGTCAAAGGAAGCAATTATGGCAGCAATGAAATATCTGCTGTATTCTTTTTTTGGAGCCTATATGGCATTATTCGGAATTTATTTTATGGTAAAGTATGCAAATACACTTTCCTTTACTCCGGGAGGGACCTTAAGCAGTCTGGCACAGGAAAATAAACCGTTGCTTTTATTGATTATTTTTTTTATGCTGATGGGCTTTGGAGTAAAAGCAGGTATGTTTCCTGCTCACGGATGGCTTCCTACTGCCCATCCGGCTGCGCCGGCTCCTGCCAGTGCGGTACTTTCCGCTATTATTGTGAAATCCGGTGTATTTGCCATGATCCGCACTGTTTATTATATAATCGGTCCGGATTTTATACGGAATACCTGGGTACAGACAGTATGGCTGACCCTTTCTCTGATTACAGTATTTTTAGGCTCTATGCTTGCCTATGGGGAAAAGGTGTTTAAAAAAAGACTTGCCTATTCTACAGTCAGTCAGGTTTCTTATATTATATTCGGCCTGGCGCTTTTAAATCCTATGGGCATGACAGGCTCTTTATTGCATCTGGCAGCCCATGCCCTGATTAAATGCACACTGTTTTTTGTGGCAGGCGCCATTATATATAAGACGGGCTCCACGAAGGTAAATGAGCTTGGGGGAATGGGGAAAAGGATGCCGGTTACCATGTGGTGTTATACGATTGTTTCTCTGGGGCTTATTGGAATTCCACCAACGGGAGGCTTTATCAGTAAATGGTATCTGGCAGCAGGCGCATTGGACAGCGGTTTAAAAATGTTTTCAATTGCAGGTCCCGTTGTTCTTTTAATCAGCGCATTGCTTACGGCAGGGTATCTGCTTCCGATTTCTATTCAGGGCTTTTTGCCGGGAGAGGATTTTAATGGCAGTTCCTTAAAAAAATGCGAGCCGGGCAAGTGTATGCTGATTCCGATTATAATACTTACAACTTTGTCTGTATTGATCGGATTGTTTCCTAATCTGCTTATTCAGTATTTTGCCGGGCTTATCAGCTCATTTATGTAAAAGGGAGGAACTGGAATGAATGCAATTATGATGTTTATTGTAATATTGATTCCTATTTTGGGAGGCGCTCTGGTTCCTTTGCTTCCCTTAAAGAAAAGAAAGCACAGGCTGATTTTTATTGAAACGGTAGTAATCGTCAATTCTATATTGGTTTTTCATATTTTAATGAACAGGCCGGAAAATGCTTTTACTCTTATGCATTTTACGGGAGATTTGACTATCAGATTTCAATTAGATGGACTTGGCAGTGTATTTGCAGCTCTGATTTCTTCTCTCTGGCCGTTAGCCACCTTGTATGCATTTGAATATATGAAGCATGAAAGTCATGAAAGAGTTTTCTTTCTTTTTTATACAGTTACCTATGGAGTTACTCTGGGCATTGCTTTAAGCGGCAATATGATTACCATGTATTTCTTTTATGAGCTTTTAACTCTGGTAACGGTTCCTTTGGTGCTTCATACATTGACCAGGGAAGCGGTACTGGCAGCAAGGAAGTATTTGTATTATTCATTGGGCGGAGCCGCCTTTGCTTTCATAGGTGTCATATTCATGATTGTTTATGGAACCGGGGAAGGCTTTGTTCTGGGGGGAACTTTAAATCTGGCAAGAGTAGGCACAAGAGTGAATGTACTGCTTTTAATTTATGTTTTTGCCTTTTTCGGGTTTGGGGTAAAGGCAGCCCTTTGTCCTTTTAATTCCTGGCTTCCCCAGGCGGGTGTGGCTCCCACGCCTGTTACGGCTCTGCTTCATGCAGTTGCGGTAGTAAAGTCCGGAGCATTTGCTATTATGCGTCTTACTTATTATTGTTTTGGTACGGAGTTTTTAAGAGGGACATGGGCGCAGAATGTTGTGATGACAGCAGTCATGATTACTATTGTATATGGCTGCAGTATGGCAGTGAAGGAAAGGCATTTAAAAAGAAGGCTTGCTTATTCCACCATCAGTAATTTAAGCTATATTTTATTTGGTGTGACGATTATGACGCCCCTTGGACTGGCAGGCGCCTTGAGCCATATGGTATTTCATGGGATTATGAAAATCTGTTCCTTTTTCTGCGCAGGTGCGGTTATTTATAAGACCGGAAAAACGTATGTATATGAACTGGAGGGCCTGGGAAAGAAAATGCCCAAGGTATTTGGTATTTTTACAGTATCTGCCCTTGCTTTAATGGGTGTTCCCGGTTTATGTGGCTTTATCAGTAAATTTAATCTGGCATCTGCTGCCATAGACAGTGAAAATATACTGGCATACTTTGGAATCGGGGCATTGTTGATTTCGGCCCTGTTAACAGCTACTTATATGTTTTCCATTATTATACGGGCATTTATTCCGGAATCAGGCTTTCAATATGATTCCATAAAGGATATAAAGGACCCGGGCTGGCTTATGATGCTGCCTCTGTGGCTGTTTTTGATTGGGATGTTCTGCTTTGGCTTACATGCAGAACCTGTAATGGATATTTTTACAAATATAGCAGTAGGGAAATTTTAAAGGAGGAGATTGGAACATGGGTTGTATGTTAGCAGCAAATTTGTTTTCAATACCGGAAATATGCGGCTACGGTCTTCATTTTTCCTTTGGAGGTCTTCGGACTGTTTATGTTGTGATTGCTCTTTTTATGTGGGCGGTAACCGGTGTTTTCTCTTTGGAGTATATGAAGCATTATGGGAATAAAAACCGATATTATATATCTTTTTTTATAACCTTTCTGGCAACTGTAGGAGTGTTTTTATCTGCCGATATTTTTACGTTATTTATATTTTTCGAAATCATGTCCTTTACTTCCTATGTGTGGGTGGCATTTGATGAAAAAAAAGAAGCTTTGCGGGCAGGAGAGACTTATCTTGCCATTGCGGTAATCGGCGGCATGGTAATGTTGATGGGATTATTTTTGCTTCGGGCAGCAGGAGCCGGCAGTGCAGGTACAGACAGCCAAAGCTTTTTGTATGGTGCGGGCTTTTGCCTGTTGGTTGGTTTTTTGGCCAAGGCAGGTGTGTTCCCTCTTCATATTTGGCTTCCAAAGGCTCATCCGGTGGCGCCGGCGCCTACCAGCGCGCTGCTTTCCGGTATTTTAACGAAAACAGGAATTTTTGGTGCTATCTGGGTAAGTGTGACCATTTTTAAGGATAATGGAGACTATGGAAGAGGGCTTTTGGTGCTTGCAGTCATTACTATGGTCCTTGGAGGCATTCTGGCATTGAATTCCCATAATTTAAAAGAAGTGCTTGCCTGTTCTTCCGTTTCCCAGATTGGCTTTATCCTGACGGGGCTGGCAACAGCTTGTATTTTAGGGGAAGAGGGAGCCCTTGCCGTAAAGGGCACTATTCTCCATATGGTAAATCATTCTTTGTTTAAGCTGGTTCTGTTCCTTGTGGCAGGTGTGGTATATATGAACCTTCATAAGCTGGATTTAAATGAAATCCAGGGATTTGGAAGGAAAAAACCACTGCTTCAGTTTATTTATCTGATGGGAGCACTGGGTATTGGAGGCATTCCTCTTTTCAGCGGTTATATCAGCAAGACGCTTCTGCATGAGGGTCTGGTAGAGGCCGGGATTACATGGGCTGAGTGGCTGTTTTTATTAAGCGGCGGCATTACGGTAGCCTATATGGCAAAAGTATATGTATTGCTGTTCGTGGAAAAAAATAAGAATCAGTCTGTTCAGGAAAGCTATGATAAGTTAGCAGGAACTTACATGAATAAGGTATCGGCAGCAGTACTGACAGTTAGTGCTTGTTTACTTCCTTTGTTTGGAGTACTTCCGGGATTTACTTTGGACCGGATTGGAAATTATGGAATGGAATTTTTTGGAATGGAGCCAATGAAGGAAGTACCTCATTATTTTTCTCTGGAAAATTTAAAGGGCGGCTTTATTTCCATAGGAATCGGAATTGTGATTTATTTGATTGTAGTAAAAGGATTGTATAAAAAACAAAAGAGCTATGGAAGCTTTCTGCCAAAATGGATGGATCTGGAAAATAAGATATATCGTCCGCTTATTTGGGCTGTTTGTGCGGTGTGTATGTTTATATGCCGTATTTTAGAGGGAGTTTTAGATTATTTTGTTGTATTTTTAAGGAAGACCATATACAGAGACAGGCCGCTTCCTTATGAATTGAAGGAGGGTAATGAATTTACCCATGCGGTAGGGAGCTTTCTGGACAATATGATATTATGGCTGAATAAAACGATCTGGAAGAATCATCCAAGAAAGGAAAAAAATTATGAGCACAGGCTGGCCATGTTTTATACGATGATTCATGAGAATAATACGATTATTACAAGAAGCTTGTCTTTTGGGCTTATGATGTTTTGTGCTGGGTTGTTTGCTGTGCTGTTGTATTTGTTGACGGTGTAGAGGGAGATAGGAGAATTTGTATTCGTGAAGAAAAGGGAATTTGAATATGCCATGAAGCGGGGGCTTGGGCGGTGTGTTTTAGAATTCAGGAGTAATGAAAATATTGAAAAATTTCGTGATATTGTATTAAAGGGATGCCTGAATAATTACAGTTATGATACCCAGTGCGAAGGAACAAGAAGTGAATATATGTATGTGCTGCAAAGCTATTATGGGGATACCTATTTTGAAGAGAAGATTATTGAAAAGTTTTCCGGAAAAATTACGAATATATGGCTTTTTGACCATTTGGCAAATCTGTTATATCTTTTTGCTGATGATGGCAGTAAAAAGGCATATGAGGCAATAATTGATAAATATAATTATATGTATACAAGGCTTAGAAAAAATACGAATATGGATACATGGGAACAATTTGAATGGCTGTGTGTATGGCTTGTGACATTAGAAGGATTTGAGCGATTTAAGAAAATTATTTTAGATTTAGCGGATTATTATGAGGGGAAAAATGAGTCTGAGCCCTATTGCTTTGACTGGTTTTGGTCAGTCAGTAAAGATTACTGCGATGAAAACATGATGGAACAGTTTATCATGGAAAGTGACCGAAAGGGAATTCGGATATTTGAAAATTCTCTAAGTGATTTTGTATATAAGAGAAAAAAAGAGGGCGAAGAACAGCTGAAAGAGGAAAAACGGAAATTAGAAGTGCCGACACCGGAACAGTTAATAGAAGAATGCAATTGGAAAAGCGATGGAATTATTTATTTAAATTTAAAAAGAAGGTTAGCATTTGGAGCCAATGCCACAGATCAGCAGGTTAAGGAGCTGGCAGAAGTAATTGTTCGTACGCAAAATAATAAGAGCCTGCAGGCAGGATTATTGAAGGTATTTTATAAGAGGACCTTCCCTCTTGATGTGGGATATTTGATAGGGTATGCAGAAGATGAGAACAAGGTATTAAGAGAAGCTGCAATGGAAGCGTTGTCATTGGTAAAGGATGAACGGGTGCGGGAATATGCATATGGGCTTATACGGAAGGAAAGAAGTTTGGAGTATGCTCTTGGCATGCTGTTTTGTAATTATAGAAAAGAAGATGATGGAGTTATTTTAAAATTGCTGAAAAAGCAAAGGGTGTGTTACCGGGATGGAGTATGGCATGGGGTGTTTTCCGATGCGTTAGACTGGCTGGAGGCGAATCCGGATGCCCCTGTGGAAGCGGTGTATTATTTGTATGAGCATACGTTGTGCTCCTGTTGCAGGGCATGTATTGTGAAGCTGATGATGGAAAGGGGGATTATGACGGAGGATATTCGCAGGGAATGTGAATATGATTCAAATAGTGATGTTCGGGAGAAGGTAGGGGTAAGATAGAGTTAGCATTTTGAGCATTACGCTGCCATCCCATCTCCCATGTTCTTCTATCCAAATCATTTCCTCTGGCAAAACTAAATGAAGGGATACTTATTTTTTACATTATCACAAAAAAATTTAAAAAGGGGATAGCCAAAACCATTTTTTTTTGTTACAATAATACTCGTTGGTAACAGCAGACATTATCGAAGCGTGGCTCAGTTTGGTAGAGCGCTGCGTTCGGGACGCAGAGGTCGCGTGTTCGAATCACGTCGCTTCGATTGCTTGAAAGGGTGAAAACATCAGATTTTTTTGAATCTGGTGTTTTCTTTTTTTATTACAAATATCCATTTTCAAACATCATTGAATACAATAGCTAAAAGATGAAGAAATAGAAATTTTATCATTCGTATAGAAAAAATGTTAGGCAAATGACAGAAAAACGGATATAATAATAATGTAAATTACTTATTGAGCAGAGAGAAGGGAGCGATAATAATGTTAACAGCTGTAAAGGGATATTATAATGGAAGCCAGATTGTAATGGATGAGGATATAAAATTAACAGCCGGACAGGAAGTTATAGTGACTATTTTAGAAATGCAAAGACAGACAAAAAAGAATATAGATTTAAAAAAATATATGGGCAGAGGGGAAAAAATGTTTCCATCTGATGCACAGGAATATATAAAGGAGTTAATAGACAGTGATAGAA
>CAMWWJ010000080.1 GCA_947177925.1 uncultured Lachnospiraceae bacterium | reverse complement strand
AAGCTCGAAAATACCTCGCTAAGCGCTGGCGTTTTTATAAGGGCTCCTTTAGAAATCATTTTCTGTCAGCAGCCGCTCCCGATTCCTGCGGGAGAAAACTGAGGGCTGAACTGTCACTTTCCAATAAGAATATAAGACAATAGCAAAAAGGAGAACATATGGGAGATACATTATATTTGGAATGCACCGCCGGAATCAGCGGCGACATGACGGTGGCGGCTCTGTTGGATTTAGGAGCTGACCAAGATGTACTTATGAAAGCATTGAACAGCATTCCGGTAAAAGGCTTTTCAATAGAAATTGGCAGGGTAAAGAAAGCGGGAATAGACTGCTGTGATTTCCGTGTGATCCTGGATGAGAACCATGAAAATCATGATCATGATATGGAATATCTGCATGGACATCATCAGGAGCATCACCACGGTGAAGAAGCGCAGACGGCTCACTATCATCACGGAGAAGAACTGCAGACAAGTCACCATCATCATCATAAAGAAGGGCAGCAGGAAGAGCAAGGGGAGAATAGCCTGCGTGCCCATGAGCATACTCATGCCCACACCCATCCTCATGAACATAGAGGCATTCAGGAAATCAAACACATTCTTACACAATGCAATATGACAAAAAATGCAGGAAATCTTGCAGAAAGGATTTTTCATATTCTGGCGGAAGCGGAAGCAAAAGCCCATAATGTGCCAATAGACCAGGTGCATTTTCATGAAGTGGGAGCAATCGACTCCATTGTGGATATTGTGGCTGTGGCAGTATGCCTTGATAATCTGAAAATCGATCAGGTCATCGTACCAAAATTATGTGAGGGAACCGGTACAGTAAGGTGCCAGCATGGAGTATTGCCGGTGCCTGTTCCTGCAGTTGCCAATATTTTAAAGACCCATGCCCTGAAAGTGGAAATCATGAATGTGCAGGGAGAATTCGTGACTCCTACAGGAGCAGCAATCGTTGCGGCAATCAGAACCGGGGATAAGCTCCCAAAGGAATTTTCCATAAAAGAAATGGGAATCGGCGCCGGGAAGCGGAATTATGAGCGTCCAAGTATGTTAAGGGCCATGTTGATTGAAGCGGATTCCCAGGAAAAAGATACGATTTATAAGCTGGAAAGCAATGTGGATGATTGTACCGGAGAAGCACTTGGTTATGTAATGGAACGGTTGTTTGAAGCAGGAGCAAGGGATGTACATTATATGCCTGTCTTTATGAAGAAAAACAGGCCGGCATGGCAGTTGAATGTCATCTGTAAGAAAGAAGACATACAGAAACTAGAACAGATCATCTTTCAGGAAACCACTACAATCGGTATCAGAAGGATGGAGATGGAGAGAACCGTACTGGAAAGAGAGCTGGAAACAGTCCAGACACCTTACGGTCAGGCTGTGGTAAAAAAATGCCGGATTGGAGAGCAGACAAAACTTTACCCGGAATATGACAGTGTGGCAGCAATCTGTGGGCAGAGCGGATTATCCTTTCAGGAGGCTTACCAAATGATTGTTGAGCAGTGCAGGGAAAGTTAGATAAGTAGGAGGAAAAGAACATGCATATGGCAGATGCTCTCATTGCCCCGGCTGTGGCAGGGACTATGTACCTTTGCTCCGGCGGGGCCATGGGATATTCCGTAAAAAAAGTAAGACAATCAGGCGAACCGGAAAAGATACCGGTTATGGGAGTCATGGGCGCCTTTGTATTTGCTGCCCAGATGATAAATTTTACCATACCGGGAACTGGTTCTTCCGGACATCTGTGCGGGGGAATGCTTTTGTCCGCAATTCTGGGGCCGGAAGCGGGATTTTTAACGATGATAGGAGTGTTGCTTATACAGGCTCTTTTGTTTGCTGACGGAGGCGTGCTGGCTCTTGGAGCTAATATATGGAATATGGCATTCTATGGATGCTTTGTGGGCGGCGGGCTTATCTGGAAATGGATGATGAAAAAAGGAATGTCAAAGAAAAAGATTGCTGTTTCGTCTATCGTGGGATGTATGCTGACCTTGCAGCTTGGGGCATTTTCTGTTACTTTGGAAACACTATTTTCCGGGGTTACCCAACTGCCGTTTTTTGTATTTCTGGCAGCAATGCAGCCAATCCATCTTGCAATCGGTCTGGTGGAAGGGTTGATAACGGCAGCAGTCCTTGTGTTTATTTATGAGGCAAGACCGGAAATGCTGTGGGGATATGGCGTAAAAGAAAGTGGGACAGGGAAGCTGTCTCAAAAGAAGACGATAGCGGTGCTGGCTCTTTCCGCATTGGTGATTGGAGGGGCATTTTCTTTGGCAGCTTCTGCCTATCCGGACGGATTGGAATGGTCTATGGAAAAAGCAGCAGGAACGACGGAGCTTGAAACGGCAGGAGGGATTTACGACAGGGCAGCGGGAGTACAGGACGCCGTGGCACTATTGCCGGATTATCAATTCAAGGGAAGTGAATCTGCGGCAGGAACTTCTGTTTCCGGTATCCTTGGAGGAGTGGCGGTTACAGCTGTATGTATATTAGGCTGCTATGCTTTGAAGTTGTTTGGAAAAAGGAAAACAGCGGATATGAAATCGGAAAAAGGGAAGGAAGGACATGAATAAGCTGCAGCAGGCCGTCGCCATGCTCCATGAAGTGGACAGCGAAGCGGGAAAGAGGAGCAGCAAAAGCCGGATACATCCTGCTTCCAGACTGTTTGTGTGCGTCCTGTTTATTCTTATTACGGTTTCCTTTCATAAATATAATGTGATGGGGCTGCTTAGCATGTGGCTTTATCTGCTCATAACTGGAATATGGGAAGAGCTTTCCTTCTGGAAGGGACTGAAAAGAATCCGGTATATTCTATTACTGATAGTGCTCTTGGGAACAGCCAACCTGTTTTTTGACAGAAATGTCATATTCTGTCTTGGAAGCATGCATATAACAGGCGGCATGATTTCCATGGCGACATTGCTGATAAAAGGGATGCTGACCGTGTATGCGGCATATTTTTTGCTGATGGAAACCGGGATAGAGGGTATTTGTGCCGCTCTTCGTACCTTTGGCATACCAAAAGGCGGCGTGACTGTGATTTTACTGATTTACCGCTATCTCATTCTTCTACTGAAGGAGGTGCAGAGGATGTCACAGGCCTATCAGTTAAGGGCGCCGGGGCAAAAAGGGATTCATATACGGACATGGGGTTCCTTTGTGGGACTGTTGTTATTAAGAACTATGGAGCGGGCCGGGGACATATATGGCAGCATGCTTCTTAGAGGCTATCAGGGTGAATACCGGCAGCAGGAAGTATTAGGCGGGCGGATAAGCAGGGTACTTAGCGGTATTTATGCAGCCGCCTGGACGCTGGTATTGCTGTTTTTAAGAGTTTTTCCGGTTTTTCAAATGGTGGGAAATCTATTGGGATAAAGGAAAAGGAAATGGAGGTTAGTCATGGCGGAAATAGAAGTAAGCCATCTTACATTTTCCTATGATGGAAAGAGGGACGTGCTTTCCGATATGAGCTTTCGGATTGAAGAAGGAGAGACAGTGGGGCTGATTGGAGCCAACGGGACAGGCAAGTCAACGATTTTAAAGCTTCTTGTGGGCTTATTATCAGGTCATCAGGGAAGCATTCAGGCAGATGGAGTGGAGGTGGAGAAAAAAAGTCTGGAAGAAGTCAGAAGAAAAATCGGATATGTTTTTCAGGATTCGGATAGTCAATTGTTTCTTTCCACGGTATATGAAGATGTGGCCTTTGGACCCCGCAATTATGGGTACTCCAAGGAGGAAGTGGAAAGAAGGGTTCTACGGGCGCTGAAACAGGTACATATGGAAGAATGGAAAGACAGACAAATCTACCGGCTTTCCGGCGGGCAGAAAAAGCTGGTCTCCATTGCTACGGTTCTTTCCATGGAACCGGAAATCCTGCTGTTTGACGAACCGTCCATAGCGCTGGACCCAAGGAACCGGAAACACCTGATACATATTATAAAAGAAATGAAGGGACTAAAGATCATTGCTTCCCATGATCTGGATTTGATTCTGGACACTTGTCCAAGAACGATTCTGATTGCTGGCGGGCATATTATTCGTGATGGGAATACAAAGGATATACTTATGAATCAGAAGCTTTTATGTGAAAACGGCCTGGAGCTGCCATTATCTTTGGGAAATATGAAGACAGTATAAAGCTGGAAATCAGTATGGGACGAGAAATTATGAGCTGATTTCGTTAGATGAGTATGGAGAAAAACAGATGAAAAAGAAAATTTTAAATATTTGCATGGCGGTCTTACTGGCAGCGCTTTGTTGCTTTCATACCGGATGTGGCTTTAATAAGTACTTATTAATCGGTTCCGAGGAGGAAATTTATAATCAGACGGTGGATGATTTTTTTCAGGCCCTTGATACCCGTGACAAAGAAGCGTTGAAGGATATGTTTGCGCCATCTGTCAGGAAGAAAGATAAAACACTTGATGAGAATATTGACAAGCTGCTGGAATGTTATAGCGGTCCTACCGATGTCTGTAAACGTGATGGCGGTATGGTGGCTGGTTCCTACAGTAACGACCATGGTAAAGGAAGTGCAGAAGTAGATTCGGGATTTCCGGTCGTGTCAAATGGTAAGTATTATTGGTGTTATTTTACATTGATGTATAAAAATGATTGGGATAAGGATGAGATTGGCATAAAAGAAGTCCGGCTTGCAACGATAGAATATGAGTGTGAGGCAAGGTATGCATATGATGCAGAGAGCAGGGCAGGGATGATGGATAAGGGGGGAGATGACAGTGATGAGAGCGCTCTTTTAGTATTAACAGAGTGTTCCGTAGATTATGAGGCTCGATTTGTCGGAGGATATCCGAAAAAATTTACGGCCATTGACCGAGAGCTTTCACAGGCACAGGTAGAAGAGTTCTTTCAAACATCATACAGTTACTCGGAATTTGTGAAGGAATTTGGCCAGCCAAATGTTCCGGGAGAATTTACGGGCGGTTCTTGTGCCTATGAGCTTTCCGATGAGGCTGATGAGCCCCGCTATTTGCATTTAATCCTCGATAACGATGGGGATACGATTTTTAGCGCCTGGGTGGTGAATGATCTGGATGTTAAGGGGATTTCTAAAGTATGGAGTATAAAAGACATGGAAAAAGAGTGAATCACAGAAAGAAGGAATTGCCATGAATGGAGTCATATATGACGCAAGGCGGATCAAGGCTTATGAAGGAATGAAAAAGCTGGGCAGCTATGCAGGAAAAAGTGAGGAATTTATATCAAAGCTTTGGGAAGGGTTAGTTTTGGATGAAGGTATGATGAAGGAATGGATGTATTATCTGGATCACCATACTTTGCTGGATGAGGTGGTTTGTGAGGGCTATTCTCTGGCAGATATTTATGTATGGCAGATGAAGCACTATAATCTGGTGCAGGATATTGGGAAAAATACGGCTGACTGTAATAAGGAAGCATTGGTGTTAGATACCTTTGCAGTTATGCTTTCCATGAAAAAAGAACCGGAGCTTTATAAAAAGCGGCTGGAGGAAGGCAGGGGGATGGACCGGTTTTTATGAAGATTTGTGCTTGAAATGATGAGAGCAGTGTGCTATATTGAGAACATAAAAGGAACAACCGCCCACAAGGTGGGTTAACCTGTAGTTGAGTAGAAAGACCACCCGTCACTCGGTCAAAGTTTAGGGTGGTTTTTCTATGTATTGTTACTTACAAAACGTAAAAACGAATGTAAGTAATGCCAAAAGGAAAATACCAAATGTCATCAAATACTTAAAATCAAAGTGATTTTTCATAGGCATCACCCCCATTCTAACAAGAATGAGGTAAACACACCCTGCAATACGATGGCTCACTTAAAAAGTAAGCTAAACTGTAGCGAAATTATCAATATTATCTTATTTTGTGCTTGAAATTGTGGGATCAGTGTGCTATATTGAGAACATAAAAGAGGAACAACCGCCCACAAGGTGGTTTGACCAGTTGAAGAGATAGAAATTCCACCCGTTCACTCGTCAAAGTTTTAGGGTGGTTTTTCTATGTATTGTTACTTACTAAACGTAAAAACGAATGTAAGCAATGCCAGAAGGAAAAGACCAAAGGTCATCAAATCCTTAAAATCAAAATGATTCTGATTTTTCATAGCATCACCCCCATTCCATATAGAATAGAGGCCATTCCACCCTGTAACACGATTGTTCCCTATTTCCCATAATAACACGATATTAAGAAAAATACAATTTTATATTTCGATTATTTGAAAATATCTAATAATATGACATGCTATTGTCATATTAAAAGGTATATAATAACAATACATTTGATAATAACGGAGGCCGTCATGCAGATTCATCGCCTATTTGAAATCGTCTATATCCTTTTAGAAAAAAAGAACGTTACTGCAAAGGAGCTGGCAGAACATTTTGAGGTTTCCACCCGAACGATTTATCGAGATGTAGAGATTTTGGCGGAAGCGGAGAGGCGCTGATCAGGGAAGTAGAGCCTTTGAAGCTTATATTTAAAGGAACCGCATGGTATTTATATGGATTTTGCAGGATACGTGAAGATTTTCGATTTTTTAAGCTAAGACGAATGTGCGAATTAGTGGTGCTAGAGGAAAGGTTTCTGCGAAAAATACCAAAGAAGGTTTTGGTTTCGAATAAAGATGAGCCGGAAAAAGTGGAGTGGATGAAAGTAAGGATTTGGATGGAAAAGGAAGCGGCATATCGAGGTTATGATGATTTTGAACATTGCGAACTGCAGGCGGACGGCAGTGTGATAGCGGAGGCTTACTTTCGGGAAACAGACTGACTGGTGGACCATCTATTAAGCTTTGGTGACAGGTGTGAGGTGCTTGAACCCATGAAGCTTCGGGAAGAGACGCACGAAAAACTTCAATGTATGTTGAAAAAATATCAATAAATACTGTCCCGGTTTGTTTTATTGTCGCGGATAAAATACGTTTTTCGTTTTCGGGATTTGGTAATGGAAAGTGGTTGGTTGAAACATGAATGAAAACAATGAGTTGTGGAATAATTTGGATAAACTACACACAACTGAATTAGGTATTGTCAGGATAAAGAGGAATCTGTCTTTAGAGGCAGACGATATTGTAGAATGGTGCAAAGATAAAATCAAATCTTCAAATGCCCATATCACAAGGAAAGGTAAAAATTGGTATATTGATGTAGATAATTGTATTTTAACGGTAAATGCGTATAGCTACACAATTATTACTGCACATAAGGAAAGAAGAAATGATAAGTAATTTTACTATTATTACATTACAGTACATGGAAAAAGCCGTGATAAGAAAAATGATGAAAATACATCAGGTGAATCAGACGGAAAGGAGACAGCATGCATTTTGTGAATGCCAAAGGAATCTTATCTGCCAATAACGGAATGAACCTTTACAGAGGCTGTACCCATGGCTGCATTTATTGTGACAGCAGAAGTAAATGTTATGGTTTTTCCCATGATTTTGAGGATATTGAAGTGAAGCAGAACGGACCGGAATTACTGGAGTCTGCTCTGCGTTCAAAAAGAAAAAAGTGCATGATTGGAACCGGAGCTATGTGTGATCCTTACATGCATTGTGAAGAAGAACTGCAATTGACAAGAAGGTGTCTTGAACTTATAGAGCGTTATGAATTTGGTGTGGCAATTCAGACAAAGTCAAATAGAATTCTCAGGGATCTGGATTTGTTAAAAAGCATTCATAAAAAAGCAAAATGCGTGGTACAGATGACGCTGACCACCTATGATGAAGCATTATGCAAAATACTGGAGCCAAATGTATGCACCACGAAAGAAAGAGTGGAAGCTTTAAAGATTTTTCATGAAAACGGGATTCCAACCATAGTCTGGCTGTCGCCTATTTTGCCTTTTATCAATGACACACGGGAAAATATAGAGGGGATTTTAGATGCATGTATTCAGGCAAAGGTATATGGGATTATCTGTTTTGGAATGGGCACTACCATGCGGGAGGGCAGCAGGGAGTACTTTTATCGTGCGTTGGATAAGCACTTTCCTGGGATGAAGGAAAAGTATAAACGGACATATGGGTATTCCTATGAAATACCAAGTAAGAAAAATAGGGAGTTGATGAAACTTTTTTATGAGAAATGCGGTGAAAATGGCATTGTATGCGATAAGGATGCCTGTTTCCGGTATTTGCACGAATTTCCTGAAAAGTATGAACAATTAACATTGTTTTAAATTGAAGGTATGATGCGTTTTGTGCTATGATATTTGAAAGTTTCATTTTAGCTTAGAATGCTTGTCAATGGAAATCAGAAAGCGGTTATAGATCAAATTGTGAAGGAGGAAACATGAGAAGAAAAGACAGAGAAGTAACAAACATACAGGAAATAGAAGATATGATACAGCAATGTAAGACCTGTCACGTTGCCATGGTTGATGGGGAAATGCCTTATGTGATTCCCCTTTCCTTTGGCTATGAGATCAAGGAAGATGTTTTGACTTTATATTTCCATAGCGCAAAAGAAGGCCGCAAAATGGACATATTACATAAAAATAATCGGGTTTGTTTTGAAATTTGTCAGGAAGGAGAGCCTGAATTTGCAGCAGAGACCCCTTGCAATTCCGGTTACTATTTTTCCAGCATACACGGCTTTGGAAAGGTTGCGTTTCTTGAGGATGTGCAGGAAAAATGCCATGCCCTTTCCTTGTTGATGAAACAGCAGGCTCGTATGGAAGTGGAATTCACCAAAGAGCAGGCAGATGCCGTCTGTGTTTATAAAATTGCCACAAAGGATTTTACCGGAAAAAGAAAGCCTCGAAAGGTTAGGTGAAAGAACATGAAAAGCTATGATACCATACTATTTGATTTGGATGGAACTTTGACAGACCCGGGAGTGGGAATTACGAATTCCGTAGCATATGCACTGGAAAAATATCATATTCAGGTAGAAGATAGAAAAAAGCTATATCGCTTTATAGGACCGCCTCTTCATGAATCCTTTGAGAATTATTATGGATTTTCAGAGGAAGAGGCAAAAACGGCAGTGGAATATTATCGGGAATATTTTAAGGAAAAGGGAATGTTTGAAAATGTTGTTTATGAAGGTATTCCGGAGTTATTAAGGGATTTAAAGGACCGGGGAAAGACACTTGTTGTTGCCACTTCAAAGCCGGAAATATTTGCAGAGCAGATATTAGAGCATTTTAGACTGAAAGAGTACTTTACCTATATTGCCGGGGCTAACATGGATGGAACAAGAACAAGGAAGGATGAAGTAATCAGGTATGCTCTGCAATCCTGCGGGATAACCCAGGGTGCCGGGGTGGTTATGGTAGGGGACAGAGAACATGATATCATGGGTGCCAATAAGGTCGGATTGGATTCCATAGGAGTTTTATTTGGGTATGGGAGCCGTCAGGAGCTTACCGATGCTGGAGCGACTTACATTGCAGAATCGGTGGACATGCTTTCGGAAATTCTTTTATAGGTATTTAGAGTTAGACACTGTTAACCCCAAAGTTGGAGCAAGGAAATGGGAGTAACAGAAACCTGCATCAAAGGATGATGTTTCATGAATAGAATCTTATCCCATCTTTTCAGAGAACAGACAGGAGTCTCCTTAAAAAGCTATATACTGCTGCACCAGATGGAAAAGGCTTTTATAGAATTGCTAAACGGAGCAACGATTACTCAGGCTGCCATGGAAGCATAACGGATATGTAAATGAGGACGACGGGATTATGAATCATATTTGTAAAGATATTTTTTGTGCCATCCATGAAGGGAAATGGCTTAGCATCGAATATAAAAATAAAGGCGAAAGCATTACGAAATACTGGATTGGAATTAAAGATATTGACGTGAAAAGAAAGATGTTGAAGGTGGAAGGTTTGCATTTAGCGCTTTTTACGGTTATGGAGCTGAATATTTATATTGACTCCATTCTTTCCTCTAATCTGGTAGACGGTACGTTTTTTCCCCAAAATACGGAGCTGATAGAGGAGATATATAAACAGCCGGAAAAATATAAATCCCTGTTTGGCCAGATTGCAAATTTAAAAATACTGAACTATCTGGAGGACTGCAGCCGTATGGATGTGGTTCCCTATCGGACAGAGTTTTCTCTGATTGAGCATTTTGATGAAGATTGCTTAAAGGATGAAAATGGGAATATTGTTTCCTATGGGTTGAATGAGGAGCAGTTTCAGGAGCTTGTACACTATTTTCAAAAGAGAGCAAATAAAAAGGTTGGGAATACATGGATTAAGATGCTGGCGTTAAATGTTCTGAGCATACATACGAAAGAAGGACTTTATGTGCTGGCATATCGAAATCTGGATTTGGATATTCAAAGCAGGGTATTAAGAGCACGGGATGAGATTACGATATGCAGGGAATTTACGGTAGAAGGAAATAAACAAAGCATTCGGCGCTATCTGGATGGAGAAGATTTTGAGCTGTTAGATGAATTTGAAAAAAATCAGGAGCTCATTAAGGATAAAATACTGATTGACAATAAAAGGGCATATGGAGTGGACGACCTTCCGTATATCCTCTCTTTAGGATACCAGCAGCATGTGAATCTCCATGAAGAATACGGGGAAATACTGCGGATGTATCAGGAAGATCGGGTTACTACGCCTGTTTCTGCCTTTTTTGGGGACTTAACAAAACGGCCTGTGAGAAGAAGCGCATTCCCTATTGCTTTAGCCAATCAAAAGGTAAACTTAGACCAGCTTCTTGCCATCCATAATGCAGTGAAATATCCCTTGACTTATATACAGGGGCCACCGGGAACAGGTAAAACGAATACGATTATTAATACGATTCTCACAGCATTTTTTAATAATAAAACAGTTCTTTTCTGCTCTTATAATAATCATCCCATAGATGGTGTGTTTGATAAAATGATTCAGATGGAGTATCACAAAAAGGTAATCCCGTTTCCCATTGTAAGACTTGGAAATGATTCAAAGGTCAGGGAGGCATTAAAATATATAAGAAGCCTTTATCTTAAGACCCAGAAGATAACTGTTTTTGAACATACCCTGCAAAGAAATAAAGAAGCGGAAGTGGAGAAAAAGAAAAAACTCACGGAGCTTTTAAAGCGCCATGAATTGCGGCTGGAGCTTTTAGAAAGAAAGGAAGCAATTGAAAAGCTCTGCTATTCTAACAGGCACCCATCCTTTTATTCGGATTTATACGGAAGGCAGCTTAGGCAGATAAAGGATAAGCTTGAAGAAGTGGGAGAAGTGCAGATTGAAGAGGCTTTGGAGCTTTTAAACAGAAACGAAGAGGATTTTCAAAAATATCTTTATTATTT
>CAMWWJ010000079.1 GCA_947177925.1 uncultured Lachnospiraceae bacterium | reverse complement strand
GCAGCAATGCTTTCAGGGAGTGGAAAAGCTGGTTGTCGTAACTCCAAGCAAGTGGCTGGGAGAACTGGTTAAGGAATCTTTTCTAAAAGAATATCCGGTGAAGGTCATTCCAAATGGAATCGACCTTGAGAAATTCCGTCCAATGGAAGGGACAGAAAAGAAAAAGGTGATTTTAGGAGTTGCCAATGTATGGGAACCAAGGAAGGGGCTGCCTTATTTTGAAAAGCTTGCGGAGCATCTTCCGGAGGGTTATATCATAAAGCTGGTAGGGGTGAGCAAGTCACAGGAAAGAAAGCTTTTGCGGAAATTTCCAAAAGGAGAGATTATTCCTGTTACAAGAACGGAAAGTCTGGAAGAACTGGCAGCGCTGTATAATGAAGCAAGCGTATATGTAAATGCAACCTTGGAAGACAATTTCCCTACTACCAATCTGGAGGCACTTGCCTGCGGCACTCCGGTAGTGACCTTTGAAACAGGAGGAAGCCCAGAGTCTATCAATCCTACCTGCGGAAAAGTAGTGAAAAAAGGAAACTTTGACAGGCTTCTGGCTGCCATAGAGGAAGTTCTTGCGGTGGTGGAGGAGCAGAAACAGGAACCGGGAAGAGCGGGTTACCTGTATTCCCAAAAGGCATGTCGGGTAAGGGCCTGCACCTTTCAAAAGGAAGAGCGGTATGGGGAATACTTAAAGCTTTACGAGCAGATGAAAAGATAAATCATAAAAACAAATTTTAGTGCAATAAAAAGAATGGAAGCAGGAATGATACAAAATAATAAGAAAAAGGAAAAGTTTCATATAGAGCAGGGAATGCATATGTTTGTGGAAACCTGTCTTTTTCTGTTTCTGGCGTTTGCATTTATAAAGGGCTTTGGGCAGGTGGAAACAACCGGCAGGCATGGCATACTGGCATTGACAGGAAGCCTTTGTGTGCTGTTGTTTTTCTTTTATGGAATGAACAGGCTGTTTCGGGCTTTGCCGGAGACTTTGTTAAAAAGGCTGTTGCCGGTGCAATGCGCTGTAATCCTGCTGGTTCAATTGTTTTTCCTGTTTTATTATAGAAGCCTGTATTTGTGGGACGGAGCCTTTGTGGCAGGCGGAGCCAATTCCCTGCTGGAGGAAGGAAGTGTAGCCGGAGAAGCATGGTATTACCTTTCTGTTTATCCAAATCAAAACGGTTTTGTACTGCTTACCATGCTGCTGCTAAAGATTGGAAAATGCCTTGGGCTGGCAGAGGGCAGCCTGCCCCTGCTTTTAAACGGAGTGAACCTGGCAGCGCTGGATGTAAGCCTGCTCTTTACCTTTCTTCTATGGAAAGAAATAAGACAGGAGCCCGGTGGTCACTGGCAGAATATGCTGCTGCTTTTTCTGGGCTGTAATCCGTTTCTTTATGTAACGGTATCTTATTACTACACTATGACATTATCATTGCCCTGGTTCATGGGCTTTCTCTACTTTTTTGTGACCATGGTTAAAGGAAAAGCAGATAAAGGGAAAAGACAGGCAGCCAGGGCTGTGTTGGCAGGGATATGCTTCAGCATTGGTTATTACCTGCGGGCAACTACTGTCATTCCTTTCATTGGAGCTGTCATTTGCGGATTGCTGTTATTGTGGAAAAACAGGAACCTGCTATCAAAGAAAATGCTGAGGGACTGTCTGTGTAATGGGCTTATTGCTTTTCTGACCGCTTTTTGCCTGACCGTTTTTTTGACGGCTGCCGGGGTGAAAGTCATTGGGATTGATACAGAGGATACTGCATTTCCTACAACCCACTGGCTCATGATGTCCTTAAGCGGAGAGGGATTCCACAATGAAGAGGATGAGGCATTTACCGCAAGTTTTTCCACAAAAGAAGAAAAGAAACAGGCAGTTATGGAAAGACTGGTAGAAAGGCTTAAGGAACTGGGCATTGCAGGCTGTATCAGACAGGCAGGCAAAAAAATAGACCATACCTTTTCCGGCGGCGCAAACAGCTATAAAATGTTTTATGAAAATGCCATGAGGACGGACAAGGGTTATTCTTATATTCTGGGAGAAAAAAGCGAGGGTTTTTTGTGCTATGCCCAGGCTTATCATATGATTGTGCTGCTTTTTATTGCTTTGGGATTTGAAAAAAAATTCCGGTGGGAAAGCTTTCTTTTGCAGATTACTCTTCTGGGAGGTTTTTTGTTTTATGTATTATGGGAAGCGGCTGCCCAGTACCAGATTCCTTTTCTGCCTATCATGGGACTTCTGGCAGGTATGGGAATGGAGAAAGAAAGTACTGTTTTTTCTGGCAGGCTGGGAAAAAGCTTTCTGCTTTTTGCAGGGACAGCAGGAGCTGTTTTGCTGGGAAGCTTTTTTGTAATAAATTATGGGGCTTATACAAAAGAAGAAAGGGAAATGAGCCATCCGGCAGTCACACAGGTTCTGGCAAATGAACCGTTTCAGGTAAGGGACAGCCTTACCCAGAGCTTTTCCTGTTCCGTTCCATTTAATTATCTGTTGTTTCAATGGAGAAATCCTTTGGGAAAGGAAAATGACAGCGCTTATCAGATTACTTTAACCGGAACAGGCTCCGGACTTATTTTTACGGAGACCTTAAAAGAGGTGGGAGAAGCTTACCAGGGAGGATTTGAAAAGCAATTTGAGACGGTGGACCCGAAAGAGGGGGAAATCTTTCTTCTAACTATGGAAAAAACAGAGGGAAGCCCGGAAAGCTATATGGAATTCGTCACATATTATATGGGAGGCTATGACAGCTATCCGCAGGGAAGCTGTCTGGGAGAAGCCGGAAGGGATTTGACATTTCTTGTATCTGAAAAAGTAACAGCACCTCTCTATTCTGTGAAAGAATATGTGATTTTTGTTACAGGTTTCTTCCTGCTCTTCCTATTTTTGGTATTTTGTTGTAAAATAGAAAAGAATGGAAAAGGAAAGGACTTATCCCATGGCGATTAAGGTGTCGGTGATTACAACTACCTACAATGATGTAGAAAATCTGAAAAAGACCATAGCCGGTGTGCGCGAGCAGGATTATCGGGATATAGAGTATATTATTGTGGATGGCGGCTCAAAGGATGGAACCATAGAGCTTATAAAAGAGTCTGAAAAATTGTTTCCGGAAGGAATTAAATGGATTTCAGAACCGGACCGGGGGATTTATGATGCGATCAATAAGGGAATCCGCATGGCAGAGGGGGATCTGGTGGGATTTGCCTTTGATCAGTTCGTAGACCGCCATGTGATTTCCAAAATGGTACGGGCCATAGAAGAAAGCGGCAGTGACGGTGTCCATGGCAATATTGATTATGTGGATAAAAACGGAAAAGTAGTGCGGAAATGGAGAATGGGGCAGGGCAGCATAAAAAGCGGCTGGATGCCCGGACATCCGACCATGTATTTAAAGAAAGAAATATACGATGCCTATGGATTTTATAAGACAGAATATAAAATTGCGGCAGATTATGAATTCATGATTCGTATGTTAAAAGAGAAAAAGGTAAAACTAGCCTATATAGATGAAGTGCTGGTTTATATGTTTTACGGAGAAAACAGTACAAGCACCGGGGGATTGTCCAATTATTTAGCTTCTTTAAAGGAGGGACACAGAGCTTTAAAAGAAAACGGCATCCATTTTGCATGGATAACGGATTTTTTAAGGACCCTTCGGGTATTAAGACAGTTCTTGGGGTGAAACATAGTTGTCCGGACGGATAAATGTTCAGAAAACAAAACGAGGAATACGATGAAAAGTTTAGTAATTATTCCTGCATATAATGAGGAAAAAAGTATACTAAAAACTGTAAATGATATTAAGGATCATGCAAAGAGCTTTGACTATGTCATAGTAAATGACTGTTCCATGGACAAGACGCTGGAGCTTTGCAGGGACCATGGGCTGTGTGTGCTGAATCTGCCTGTAAATCTTGGAATCGGCGGGGCGGTACAGACAGGGTATTTGTATGCTTATAAAAACGGTTATGACTATGCGGTGCAGTTTGACGGTGACGGACAGCATGATGCAAGCTATCTGGAAGAAATGCGGGATTATATGAAAAGCAGGGAGGTGGACTTGCTGATCGGCTCCCGTTTTCTGGAAAAGGAAGGCTTTCAGTCATCAGGGCTCAGGCGGTTTGGCATTCGATATTTTTCTCATTTAATCAAGCTGCTGACCGGAGTGAAGATTACGGACCCTACATCCGGAATGCGCATGGCAAACCGCAGCGTCATGGAGATTTATGCAAACTGTTATCCAAAGGATTACCCGGAACCGGAAAGCGCTGTAGCCATTCTCAACGTGGGAAAGAAAATAGAAGAATATCCGGTAAAGATGAGAGAAAGAGAAGAAGGGACGTCTTCCATTTCTCCTGTCCGATCCGTTTATTATATGATCAAAGTAACATTAGCCATTTTAGTGGAAGCACTTAGAAAGTAGGAAGCTTTTATGATGACTGTAAAAATTCAGATTATTATCGGTGTCTGTCTGGTAATCGGACTGGCAGCCATAGTCAACATGATTAGAAGGAGAAGGCTGGAATTAAAATATGCGCTGTCCTGGCTGATGGCCATAGTGTTCGTGCTGGTATTGGATTGTTTTCCAACCCTGCTGACCCGGATTTCCCTTATGCTTGGCATCTGGGCTCCGGTCAACATGATATTTTTTCTGGGCTTCTGTTTTTCCCTGTTGATTATTTTTACTTTGACAGTCACCCTTTCCAGAATGTCGGAAAGAGTCAGGAAATTATCACAGGCAGTCGCATTAAATGAAGAGAAAATAGAAAAATTGATGAAGGAAAAAGAGGAAAAAACAACATGAAATTATTGATGATTGGTCTTGGAAGCATTGGGCAGAGACATCTTCGGAATATCAGGCGCCTTTACGGAAACAGTGTGGATATCATTGCTTACCGGGTAAGAGGATTGAAAAGAACCTTTTCCGATGATATGAAAATACGGGAAAATGTATCCTTAGAGGAGGAATACGGAATCCGCTCCTTTTTAAGCCTTGAGGAAGCTCTGCAGGAAAAGCCGGAAGCTGCCTTTGTAACCAACCCTACCAGACACCATATCCCCTGTGCCATTGCATGTGCCAGGGAGGGCTGTCATATTTTTTTGGAAAAGCCCATATCCGACAGTCCGAAAGGAATCAAAGAGTTGCTGCAGATTTCAGAGGAAAAGAACATAAAAGTATTCGTGGGATTCCAAAACCGTTTTCATCCCGGAATGAAATACTTAAAGCAGTGCCTGAACGCAGGCGAGCTTGGAAATATTTTGTCCGTCCGGGCGGTAGTGGGAGAAAGGCTTACCACCATGCATACCTACGAGGATTATAAGGACACCTATATGGCGAGAAAGGATTTAGGAGGCGGCGTGGTTCTAAATCAGATGATACATGAGCTGGATTATCTGTACGATTTGTTCGGAAAGCCGGAAAGCGTCTATGCGGCAGGAGGAATCAACGGAAATCTGAATATTGACGTAGAGGATAATTGTGAGGCTGTTTATAAGATCCGTACGGACAAAGGAAGCTTTCCTGTTTCCGTACATGCGGATTTTTATCAAAGCCCCCCCAGCCGGTTTGTAAAGGTGGTTGGAGAAAAGGGACAGATTACCCTGGACCTGCTAAATGCAACAGTGGTAAAATCCATAAACGACATAACGGAAGAAATCCGGTTTGAGGATTTTGTAAGAAATGATATGTTCGTGGAAGAGTTGAAGCTGTTCATGGGATGCGTGGAACAGGGAAAAGAACCGGCAGTATCGCTACAGGACGGCATTGTCAGTTTTCAGATGGCAATGGCAGCCAAGCAGTCTATGGAGACGGGAGGAATAATAAATGACTTCTCTATTTGAAAAGTTCAGAATTGAAGGAAAGGTAGTGGTCATTACCGGCGGCGCCGGGCTCATTGGAAGACGCCACACCGAAGCGGTTTTGGAAGGGGGAGGCATTCCGGTGCTTCTGGATATTTTTGAGGGACCCTTACAAAAAGTAAAGGAACAGTTCTTAAAGGATTATCCGGAGGCAGTCATGGAAACCTTCGTGACGGATATTACAAAAAAGGAAAAGCTTAAGGAGATAAGAGACATACTCCTTGAGAAGTACGGACATATTGACGGGCTGATCAACAATGCTGCCAATAATCCAAAGATGGAAGGCGGTTCCAATAATATGGGGGCCATACAGTTTCACAATCTTCCTTTGGATATCTGGAATGATGACATGGCAGTGGGGCTTACCGGCGCCTTTCTATGTGCGCAGGTATTTGGGACAGTTATGGAGAAGCAGGGAAAAGGAGTTGTCATCAATGTGGCATCCGATTACGGCATTATCTCTCCGGACCAGCGGGTTTACAGAAAGGAAGGTATTCCCGAGGAGGAGCAGATCATCAAGCCCGTTTCCTATTCTGTGGTAAAGCATGGTCTCATAGGAATGACAAAATATCTGGCAACCTATTGGGCGAAAAAGGGAGTTCGGGTGAATACCCTTTGTCCGGCCAGTCTGGAAAACGGACAGGACCCGGAATTTATCCAAAAGCTTTCCGACTTGATTCCCATGGGGAGAATGTCCAAGCCGGAAGAGTATCCGGCAACGGTCTTATATATGCTTTCCGAGGCAAGCTCTTATATGACAGGGGCAACGGTGCTGTTGGACGGAGGAAGAACCATCTGGTAAGCAAAAGTCAGAAAAAGCGAATTATCAAATAGAAAACAGGCAGGGAGAAAAAACATGAAGAAAATAATTGTAACAGGCTGTAACGGACAATTGGGACGGGCGGTGAATCTGCACTATGCAGGCACTGCAGAGTATGAACTGGTGAATACGGACGTAGGAGAACTGGATATTACAAATATTGATAAGGTAATGGACTTTGCAAGGGAGGTAAAGCCTTATGCCATCATCAATTGTGCTGCCCACACCAATGTGGACGGCTGTGAAACCGATATGGACAATGCCTATAAAATTAATGCCATAGGACCTAGGAATTTAAGCATTGCCGCTACGGAAACAGGTGCCAAAATGATGCATATCTCTACGGATTATGTATTTTCCGGTGACGGTACAAGACCTTATACGGAATTCGATCCGGTGGGACCAAAGGCTATGTATGGCATAACCAAGTTAGCAGGAGAAAACTTCGTAAGGGATTTTGCAAAGGATTATTTTATTATCCGTACCGCATGGCTTTATGGAGACGGAAAGAACTTTATCAAGACCATGCTCCGGTTGTCAGAGACCAATGACACGGTCAAAGTAGTAAACGACCAGTTTGGAACACCTACCAGCACCAAGGAGCTGGCAAAAGCAATCGCATGTCTTCTTTCTACGGAAAATTATGGAATTTTCCACGGAACCTGTGAAGGAATGACGAACTGGGCTGACTTTGCAAAGGAAATCTTCAAACAGGCAGGAAAAAGCACAAAGGTGGAAGCCATTACTACAGAAGAATTTGGCGCACCTGCAGCAAGACCTGCTTACTCCGTGCTGGAAAATTATATGTTCAAGCTGACTACGGACTTTATGTTTGCGGATTGGGAGCAGGCACTTTCCGAATATATGAAAAACCTATAAGGACAAAAACAGGAAGTAAGGAGAAACAAAGTGGAAAACGGTTTGTTTAAGGAGATTCAAATTAAAAATATTAGAATAAAGATTTTGGATATTCTGCTGTTTTTTCTGTTTACAGTCAGTGCCGTTTTGATGCGCTATTCTTTAAGGAATGTGGTAGCAGGAGATTACAAGATGTTCTTTGAACCATGGGTAGCCACTTTGCGGGAAGCCGGAGGAGGCATTCGGGGACTGGCAGCGGAGTTTGAATATGTGGATTATACCACGCCCTATTTGTTTATTCTTTCCTGCATCAGTATTTGTCCTTTTTTGAATACCCTTCTTCTGATGAAGATTGTCTCCATATTTTTTGATTTTGTAGCTGCTTTTGCAGTAATGGCAATCGTATATGACAGAAAGAAATCCATGACCTATGGTGTCATCGGGTATGGCATTTTCCTAATGGCTCCCACTATACTGACCAATGGAGCCATGTGGGCCCAGTGCGATATTATCTTTACCAGCTTTATTTTGTGGTCCCTTTACTTTTTATTAAAGGATAAGCCGGTGCCTGCCATGGCATTTTACGGAGTGGCATTTGCCTTTAAGCTGCAGACACTGTTTTTAGCGCCGTTGTATGTAATTCTCTGGATGAAAGGGAAGGTAAAGTTAAAGCATTTTCTCTTCCTTCCTTTGATGTATTTTATCGGAATCATCCCGTCCCTGATTGCGGGAAAGAGCTTGTGGGAGCTGATCAGTGTCTATTTTTTCCAGGCAAACGGCGCCATGGATATTTATGCACTGTCCCATAAGTTTCCCAATATTTACCAGCTCATAGGAACGGATACGTTTCTGTTTGAATATGCGGATGCAGGAATCTGGCTTACATTAGGAGCGCTTATGCTGCTTTTATATACCTTTGCCAGACTGGAATATGAATTGGATCCTGTAATGCTGCTTAGGATGGGGATGTTCCTTACCATGACGGTAGTATTTTTCCTGCCTCATATGCATGAACGGTATGCGATTTTAGTTGACGTGCTGGCAATCGTGTATGTATTTTTTGATTCTAAGGGATTTTATGTGCCTGTTATTACGCTGCTTTGTTCTTTTGCGGGATATACCGTATATCTTGCGGGAACCAATATAGTGCCTCTTTTTATTTATACAATCCTGTTTTTGTTCTTAATGGCAGATCATGGAGTATTTCTGTACAAAAGGATAAGAAGGGGAAAGGAGGAAGCCCATGGATAAAGCAATCCGGGAATTTTTGGTAAAAGAAATCAAGTTTAAAAAATATTCCCTGGCTCCTTTGGACATTCTGCTGCTGATAGGGACGGCGGTTGCGGGAGTTTGTCTGAGGGAAAGCGTGATAGCTTACGTGCCTATGGAAGACGCAGGATCGGTATTTCAGCAATTGAAGCTGTTTTCCATGATTTTTGATGTATTTCTGGCTGTACTGATGCTGGATACGGTAACGGGCATTACCGGAAATAAGATAAAAGGTTTTCTGGCATATGGAGTCATGCTGCTGCTTCCGGTTCTTGCAGCAGGCAGTGCCATGTGGGGAATGGGAGATCAGGTATATGTGTTCTTTGCCCTTTTATCCATAACCTATACGTTAAAAGGAAAAGGAAACATTGGACTGTGCAGTCTGGGAATCAGCATTTTGTTAAATGCCAATGGTCTGTTTCTACTGCCTGTTTTTTTAGGGCTGTATTTGCAAAAGGAAGTCAGGGCAGCAGCTTTTCTTGCTCCACTTGCAGGTCTGCTGGGAAACAGGCTGCTTGTTACAGGAATCCTTCCGGTCAGGCTTTCTTTCATACAGGCAGAAGCTCTTTTGAAGGAAAGCAGGGGAGAAGCCCTGTTAAGCTATCATTATCCCAATATCTATCAGATATTCGGCATGGATAAATTTGTAACGGAATACAGTCAGGCAGCATTCTGGTTCGTAATCTGCCTTGGAGTCATGATAGCGGTGTTGATGGCTCTTAGTAAAAAGCCCCTTACGAAAGAAAGACTGCTGCGGCTTTTTGTTCTTTCTGCTATGGTCATACCGTATTTTGCACCGTTTATGAATGAAAGAAGCGGTATGATTGCCGATGTGGCAGCAGTGCTTTTGGGATTTGTCATGCTTCACAAGTTCTATGTGCCTCTTGTGCAGGTGATTATTTCTTATGTGGCTTATTCCGCTTATTTTCGGGGAGAAAGCGTAATGCCCATGGCTTTGGTGGCAGCAGTATCCCTTGTACTGATTATGGATTTGATTCGGGAGGAAACATGAAAAAGGTAGAAAGATTGAATTTTCTCAACGGTATAAAGGTGCTCTCCTTTTTGTGCGTATTTCATGTACATTTTTTTAATGCCTTCTATCCGGCAATTTACAGTCTGGATCCGGCGGATTCCCACACAGACATGGGAATTGAGGCAATCATTGGCTGTTCGCCGTTAAATATCATATCGGCAGGAAAATTTACGGTACGTCTGTTTTTGATTCTAAGCGGTTTTTTTGTGGCAAGAAAATATTTTCTTACCGGAAAGGAAACGGCTATCGGAGAAGGCGCCTTTAAAAAATATTTCCGTCTGGTAGTGCCGATCTTATTTGTAAACGTGCTGGCGGCGGTGTTGATGTATGCGGGCTGCTATAAAAATGCCGAAGCGGCAGTGGCGGCTAACTCTGTGACCTTTTTTGGAAGCTATAACCAGTTTCCGCCAAGTATTTTTGGAGCGGCAAAGGAAGCACTTTGGGACTGTTTTTTCTGGGAGGCCAATACCTACAATGGTCCATTGTGGTTTATCTATTATGAGTTTTTGGGCAGTTTGCTGGTATCTGCTATTCTGGTACTTTTTGGAAAAAGCAGGGCAAGATATGTGGTTTATGGTGTCAGCGCACTTTTGCTTGCAAGAGGGGACTTTTTAGCTCCTATATGCGGCATGGTGGCAGGAGACCTGCTATACAATGATTACAAATGGGTAAAGAAGCTGCAGGAGCAGAAGTGGCTTTTATGGCTTGGCTTTTTTGGAGCATTGTTGATTGCCACCTATCCTCCTATCGGAGAGTACAGCCAGGTTGTTAAACAGTCGGTTTACGGACTGTTTCCGGCAAAAGTGCTTTTGTATTATATTGGAGCCGGCACAGTAGTGCTGTTTTGCTGCTGTTCTTTGGAAAAGCTGCAAAAGGCTCTTACGGGCAGGGTATTTGACTTTTTCTGTGAGATCTCCTATTGCTTTTATTTAATTCATTTCCCGGTGCTGTGTACGGTAAGCTCTGTCTTTTACTTATGGCTGAAGGATAGGGTAAATTATCATGTGCTGGCGCTGATGAATTATATTCTGACTATTGCTGTCTGTACAGGACTGTCATGGCTTTTGCACCGCTTTGTGGAAAAGCCGGGCATCAGGCTTGCGGAATCCGTCACTAAGAAATTATTTCAAAAAGGAGCATAAAGGATGGCTTCAAGGAAAGCGTATATTGACGTGGCAAAGTTTCTAGGCATCTTTCTTGTGCTTATGAATCACATAGAACTGATTGTTCCCTTTGTGAATTTTTACGGAGGCATGTTTTATGTGCCTGTCTTTTTCGTGGCGGCAGGTATGACGTTTTACAATAAGGAGGAGGGGCTCTTCGCCTTTGCGGGTAAAAAAGCAAAAAGACTTCTGGTTCCTTATTTGATTTGCAACGGATTTCTCTATGCATTCTTTTTGGGAAAAAGCTTCATGGGACAACAGGGAATCGGTAAGGAGCTGTTAACCGCATTTGCTGGAAT
>CAMWWJ010000078.1 GCA_947177925.1 uncultured Lachnospiraceae bacterium | reverse complement strand
AGATAAAGATTTTCTGGAAGCGGGTTGTCTGCCTGGATGGAAAGAGGGATATAATAAAATTCTTTTTCAGAAGTAGAATTTTTGGAAGAAAAAGAATAGAGATCATCGGAAATCCTTGTTATATCATACTCCTCAGAGCTTTCAAAAGTAAAAATAACCGGGAAAGAAGAAAAAAGGTCACCGCTGCCTCCTATTTTCTTAAAACAACCGTTAAGGATTTGGAACTGATCTGGAAAAGAGGTGCCGCAGTAAGTCTTTTTCTCTGCCTCTTCCAAGGAAACAGAATTTAGAAGTTTGGATAGCACTTTGAATGTATTCTTGTTTTCATGGGAGGAAATAAATTCGTTGTATAATTTCTCATTCTCGGAGCTGTATGACATTTCTTTTCGTGGAATTGCTTCAGCTTGTGAAGCTTCTTCGTCCGGCAAAATTTCCTCATTCTTAGCCCATAAAAAAGCGCTCTCTTTGCTTCTGTCAGCGGAAAGAAAGTCTAAATTAGTGGTCATGAAGGTGTTGCAGCCGAATTCTAACAGAATCAGAAAGAACAGTAGGTATTTTTGTCTTTTGAAAAGGAGAAAAGCCACCTGAATCAAGAAAAGGAATAATATAATAGGAAGCATATATACATGAAAATTATGGGCGCTGCCAATATAGCAGAGAAACAGCAGGAAGGCTACGGATAAAAGGCAGAATATAATGTGGAGCCTTGGAATTTCCTTTAAACCGTGGAGTGCTTCCATGGCAAGCTTCAGACACCAGAACACCAGAAAGAAGCTGAAGGGCACGGAAAAGCCATCTTCCGCTACAAACAGATTACATAAAAACCTTACAGGAGAAAGCCATAAAGAGGCAATAAGGAGTAATGTAAAGCATCCGTAAAAAAGCCGTTTTTTCACAGCAATCCTTTGAGAAAAGAAAAACAGGATAAAGGAAAGCCAAAAAAACATGCCGAAATGCAAATCAATGCCGTTAGAGCCAAAAAAGGAGATGGAAGGAGCACTGCCGGGCAAAAAGCGTGACAGCAGCACGAAGGGGGAGCAGCTTGCGTGAAAGCCGCTATAGGAATACGAACCGTTATAAACAGACTCAAAATGAGGGAACACCCGGAATGCTGCCAGTAAAAAAGAAAGAGCGAAGCATCCTAAATAATGAAAGATGTTCCCAAGCCCCAGATGTCCTTTCAGTCCTGCTTCTATGAAAGTCAGAACAATCAGAAAAAAAAAGACAGGAAGACCGATGGAAGGATTGATGATCAGTATAAGGGCTCCTGCTAAAAGAAAAGGCAGGTAGCACAATCCGTCTATCATTTTCTCAAAAGTAAGAAATGCCAAAGGAAAAACAGCATAAAGGCATAATGTGGAAATGCCCCCTTCCTGCAGGATGCCATAGGAACAGAGACCGTAAGCCCAGGAAAAAACAAGCTGCCAGCCCCTGTCGGATATATGTACTGTATCAGTATGCCGTATGTAAAACAAAAAGCAAATGCTGGCAAGACCGTTGAAGAATATCTGCCGGGGGGACAACATATTTACAATAGGATTGCCAAAACCGCCATTATAAACCAAATGCATCGCAAACAGCATAAGAAATGGAATCAGGAAAGCAGTGATGTATAAGTAAGCGCTTTTCCAATTGATTTTGGGTAATTTGAAAGATTGATTGATAGGTTTCATTTTTCATGCTCCTTTGAATATTTTAATGTTAAGTGAAACTTGCCTAATTATATCATTTTCTTATGGGGCAATCAAGGAAAAATTCATATTTCCCCTTGCCTTTTATCGTAAAAATTAGTATAATGAAAACAGAGTGTACCGTGAGCCAAACCCTGCGCATATACTATAGTAAAATGTTTTTTGGGGGCTTTTCTTGCAAACCTTTCAAAAACCTCTGTCAGAGACAGAAGAAGCTTACTATATAAGGATGCTTAGAGAAGGCGATGAGGCACAGGCAAAAGAAGCGCGCAGGATACTGATCGAGCGGAATTTGAGGCTGGTAGCCCATATTGCAAAAAAGTACCAAAACGTAGAAGAAGAGCCGGAGGATCTCATATCAATCGGTACGATTGGGCTTATTAAAGCCGTAAGTACCTTTGATGAGACAAAGGGAAGCCGGCTGGCAACCTATGCGGCCAGATGCATTGACAATGAGCTGCTCATGCTGCTTAGAGCCAAAAAGAAAACATCCAAGGAAGTTTCCCTGTACGAACCTCTTGGAACGGACAAAGAAGGAAACGAAATAAATTTACTGGACATCACTGTTTCGGAGCAGCTTGATGTGATAGAGCAGATGACCACCAGGGAAGATATTGCAAAGCTCATGTCACTGGTGGATAAAGTGTTAAAGGGAAGAGAAAAAGATATTATCTTGATGCGCTACGGGCTTTTGACGGATCGGGAAATCACCCAGAGGGAAATCGGAAAGACGCTTGGCATATCCAGAAGCTATGTGTCCCGGATTGAGAAAAAGGCGCTTCATAAGCTTAGGCAGGCCTTTGAGCAGATGGGTTAAGACAAGAATACAGGGGGAAGAATCATGAAGTTTGTAAAAACAGAAGCTCTGCAGGTAGGAATGCGGCTGGCAAGGCCTATATACAATCGGGACGGGGTGTTGCTTTATGAACGGAACTCCAAACTTACATCCCAGGGAATCCAAAGCATAAAAAACTTTGCACTGATTGGAATGTTCGTATTAGAGCCGGCAGAACCAGTGCCTCCCATGACAGAAGAGGACATTGCCTTCGAACGTTATCAGACCATGGCGGTTTATGCTGTCAGGGAAGAGCTGGCAATGATTTTACAAACAAAGAAAGCACCAAAGATACAAGTCATTGCTTCTAATGTCATCCGGAATTACGGACACCTTGACCACAAAAATAATTTTATTCAAAATCTCAGAAGCAAAGAGGATTTCATATACAAGCATTCCGTGAATGTGGCAATGCTTTGTGCCATGATTGCGCAGAACATGAACGTAAAGCCGGAGGAACAGCTGGAGACGGTTCTTGCCGCTTTAGTCCACGATATTGGAAAGCTGGCAGTTTCAGAGGGGCTTTTGGAAAAGGAAGAGCTGACGGAACAGGAAAAGGTAATATTACAGGCAGCGGAAACAAAAGGGCATGAAGAGATTGAAATGATATTTTCCTCCAACCCTAACATAAAACGTATCTGTGCCCAGAGCCAGAAGGCGCTGTCTGATTTTCGTTCCGGTATTTACAGTGGGACAAAGCTTGTAATGGGAGCCAAAATCCTAATGGTGGCAGAAATGTTTGATTCCATGACTGCCATGAGCATAACCGGAGTTTTGGAATCGGAGGTAGCGGCCATCCGTCTTTTGTTAGAACGGAAGGATGCCTTTGATGAAAAGGTAGTAAAGGCTCTGATCCGGTCCATCAATTTGCTGCGCCCCGGTCTTGCCGTTGAACTGAATACAGGGGAAAAAGGAATTGTCATTACTGCTAATGATGAGGACATCCTGTATCCAGTGGTACTGAGTTTTTCAGATAATCAGGTTCTTGATTTAAGCGATAGAAATACATATGGTGATTTAGAAATCAAGGATATTATGAAGACTTTGGACAACCGTCATGTTATGGACGTGGAATTTTTAAGAGAAAACGGTTATATGATAAAGGAACCGGAATATGTGGAGGCGCTCCCGGAGGAAGAAGAATATATTCCGGGAAGGGATTTTTAGAACAGAGATAAAAGTAATATTGTCCCAGGTAGCATTAAAAGGGATGAAATAATAAAAGAAAGGATAAAAAATATGTCGCCAACAATGCCAGAAATTTTACAGGTAGCACATGATGCCAATGCGTCCGATGTGCATATCACCATAGGACTTCCCCCTATGATGCGCGTATACGGAAGATTGAAGCAGATGAATTTTCCAGTTCTTACAGCAGAAGATACCAGAGAGCTTTCTCTGCAGGTTATGACGCCGGGGCAGAGGGAAAAGTTTGAGGAAGATGGAGAATATGATATGTCCGTGGCAGTAGAAGGACTTGGGCGTTACCGTCTGAATGTATTTAAGCAAAGAGGAGCAGTAGCCATGGCTCTTCGTACCATAAGTATCAATATTCCCAGCTCGGAGAGTCTGGGCGTGCCCCCGGCTGTAGTGGAGATGCAGCACAAAAAGAGAGGGCTCGTACTTGTAACAGGACCTACCGGTAGCGGTAAGTCTACCACGCTGGCATCTATATTAGACAAGATTAATACGAACAGGGATGCCCATATCATTACATTGGAAGACCCTATCGAGTACATGCACCGGCACAAAAAGTCCATGGTCAACCAAAGGGAAGTTGGAATGGATACGGGAAGCTTTGCAAATGCATTAAGGGCTGCTCTTCGTGAAGACCCGGATGTTATTCTGGTAGGTGAGATGCGTGACTTTGAGACTATAGGAATTGCTATTACTGCAGCAGAAACCGGACATCTTGTTTTTTCCACCTTACATACTGTAGATGCGGCGAGTACCATCGACCGTATCATAGACGTATTCCCGCCTCACCAGCAGCAGCAGATTCGGGTGCAGCTTTCCAACGTGCTTGAGGCTATTGTAGCACAGACGTTGGTTCCTACCATAGATGGGGATGGACGCGTAGCTGCTTTTGAGGTGCTCATTGCAAATCATGCAGTCCGGAATCTGGTTCGTGAAGGAAAGACCCATCAGGTTGCATCTATTTTACAGACCAACAAGCAGGCAGGAATGCAGACGATGGATGATGCCCTGCTGGCGCTTTATATGAGCAGGAAGATTTCCAAAGATGACTGTATTAAATATGCACATGATTCCAATGCCATGAAAACAAAAATATTATAAATTTTTCTATGATCTTAAATATCTGAAAATGATTCCTTTCCCTGCGGCAAAAGGCAGGGAGGGGATCAGAATCTGTCATTTCAGACAGGATTTCCAATCGAAACTCAAAAAATAATCACAACAATTTATAAAAAAGGAGAAAAACTATGTTTTGCAAAGTCATGTCAGGTGCCTTGCAGGGGATAGAATGCTATCTTGTTACAGTAGAGGTGGATATTTCTACAGGACTTCCCTGCATGGAATTAGTGGGCTTTTTAAGCTCGGAAGTAAGGGAGGCAAAGGAACGGGTGCGGGTAGCCATGCATAACTGCAATGCTCCGGTTCCTACAGGCAGGGTCACAGTCAATCTTTCTCCTGCCAATGTGCGCAAAGCAGGAAGCTCTTTTGACCTGCCCATTGCAGCAGGTATTTTGGGAGCCGTGAAAAAAGTGGAAGAAATATGGCTCAGACAGGCGCTTTTTGCAGGAGAACTGGGGCTTGACGGAAGCGTCAGAGGAGTGAAAGGGATTCTTCCCATGGTATTAGAAGCAAAGAAAAGAGGGTTTCAGGCTTGCATTATACCAAAAGAAAATGTACAGGAAGGAAAACTGGTCAGGGGGATTTATGTGTTTGGAGTAAGCCATTTAGAAGAGGTGATAAAACTGATTTCCCAAAAAGCAATACCTGTGCCGGAAGATGAAAATGAAAAAAAGATGCCCAAGACGGAAAAAGAGCCGGATTTTTTGGAAGTAATGGGACAGGAAACGGCAAAAAGAGCAGCTCTTGTCGCTGCAGCAGGATTCCACCATTTTCTTATGTTAGGACCGCCTGGTGTGGGAAAGACCATGATAGCCAAAAGAATACCGGGTATACTCCCAGGTCTGTCTGAGGAGGACTGTCTGGAAGTGTCCAAGATTTATAGCATATCAGGAATGTTAAAGGAAGGAAAGCTTATGACAGTGCCTCCTTACGTGGCGCCTCATCATTCCGTTACGCTGCAGGCGTTGGTGGGAGGAGGGCGGGTGCCCGTTCCGGGTGCCTTAAGCCTTGCTCATAAGGGAGTGCTGTTTTTGGATGAAATGACGGAATTTAAAAGGAATGCTTTAGACAGCATGCGTCAGCCTCTGGAAGAAAAGAAAATTGAAATCATAAGAAATGCAGGAGCTTTTTCCTATCCGGCGGATTTTATGCTGGTAGGTGCCATGAATCTGTGCCCCTGCGGGTATTTTCCGGATCTTGGAAAATGCCGCTGCAGCCTATATGAGAGAAAACGCTATATGTCCAGAGTGTCAGGACCTCTTTTGGATAGAATGGATATATGTATTACGGTGGAAACGCCAGAAATGAGCGCTCTTATTGGAAAGACAAGGAAAAACGGGCGGATCGGCAGCAAAGAGATGGGAGAGCGGGTAAAAACTGCAAGAAAGATACAAAAAGAACGATATGAGGGAACGGGAATACTCTGCAACAGCCATTTAAAGGGAGAGATGATAAAAGAACATTGCAGGCTGGATGAACCTACGGAAAGGATGCTTGATGAGATATTCAGGAAGAGGAAATTAGGCCCAAGGGCATATTACCGCACTTTAAAGCTTGCAAGGACAGTTGCTGATTTAGAGAAAAGCAGCCGGATAGAAAAAGAACATGTGATAGAAGCCTTAAGCTATTCCGCCGGTATGGATATTTTTAGTAAAGGGGCTTTGGAAAATATATAGGGAGGAGAAAAAATGGATTATAAAGAAGAAATGCCTTATGCCTACTGGCTGCACAATATAAAAGGGGTGGGAAATAAAGGAATCCGGAAATTATTAAAAGAAGCGTTAAAGCCAAGCAGGCTTTTTCAGATGACAAAAGAGCAGATGCTGGAAGCATATGTAATAAGAGAAAAGGTTTTTACGGAAAAGGCTGTTTGTCACATAGTACAAAGCAGGGAAGAGTGGGATGTGATGGGACGATATGAAAAAATGAAAAGGAAGGGAATTGATTTTTATCCCGATTTCCATCCTTCCTATCCGGAAAGTCTGAAAGAAATTCCGGATGCCCCCTGGGCGCTTTATGGAATAGGAAAGCTGCCGGAACAAGAGAAAATGACGGTAGCGGTAATTGGAGCCAGAGAATGTTCTGCTTATGGAGCTTATATGGCAAAGGAATTAGGACGCTCCCTTGCAGAAAATGGGATACAGGTGGTCAGCGGGATGGCAAGAGGAATTGACAGCCTTGCACAGCAGGCGGCTATGGAAAAAGGCAGCGCATTCGGGGTGCTTGGAAGCGGCGTGGACATCTGTTATCCTCTAAGCAGCAAGGGTGTTTATGAAAGCCTGAAAAGAAATGGGGGAATAATTTCAGAATATATCCCGGGAACGGAGCCGAAGCCCGGCAATTTCCCTGCAAGAAACCGTATTATCAGCGGACTGTCCCAGGCAGTGGTGGTGGTAGAGGCAAAGGAGAAAAGCGGAACATTAATTACCGTTGATATGGCATTGGAACAGGGAAGGGAGGTTTACGTAGTTCCGGGAAGGACTACGGATGCTTTAAGCGCCGGCTGCAATCGGCTTATGAAACAGGGGGCTGACGTGCTTTGCTCCGTAGAAGAATTCATAAGAGAATTGCATGACAGTCATGCAGGCTGTATTAAGGGGAATAGCGCTGGCAAGAAAGAAAAAGATGAAGAAGTTTTGGAATTTTGGGAGCGGAAGGTTCTAGAAAACATAGACTTTTATCCCAAGTCAATGCAAAGAATTTACAATGAGGTGAATGGAGAAGAGGGGGAAGACAGAACGCTGGAATTAAAAAAAGCTATGGAAATTTTGGTAAAGCTTGAGAAAAAGGGGTTTATTCAAGTGAAGAGCGGGTATTACACCTTGATATCTTAATAAAATGTTAAAATTTGTTTACATTTACTAAATATTTAAAATAAATTTGGTAATTTTGGATAGGTTTATATTGTTAAAAAGGTTTGACGGAAGGAGAGAAAAATGATAGAATGGATTACATAAGAAAGAGGGATTGGAATGGTTTGCTTAAAGTTCAATCCAAATATGTGAGGGAATTGCTATGGGATTTTCCAGCAGAAGAAAGTTACGTATTGGAGATATTTTAATTAATGAAGGCCTCCTGACAGAAGAAACGTTAGGAAAGGCATTGGAGCTTCAAAAGGAAAAGAAAAAGCGCCTGGGGGAAATCTTAGTAGATGAGGGCTTTGTCTCTGATGAAGCTATGGCGGATGCCCTGTGCAGTCAGTTGCGTATGGACAGGGCAGATTTGGGAAATACAGTTATCACAGATGATATTCTTTCCATTTTTGAAGTGGAAATTTTAAAAAAGTATATAGTCATTCCTGTTGAATATGCCCGGAATAATATCAATATGATTCGGGTTGCCATGGCAGATCCTATGGATATGCTGGCAATTGATGATTTATCCATGATTTCCAATCGTGCCATTGAGCCTATTGTGGCCACCCCGAGAGAGATTATGCTTGCCATAGATAAATACTATGGAAACGCAGAAGCGTTAAAGGCGGCAAGTGATTATGAACAGGAGCGGAGCGACCTGTTCGCAGAAGATGAAATGGAGAAGATGATAAATGACGATGTGAGCAGTTCACCTATCGTTCAACTGGTAAACGGCATGTTAGAGCAGGCTGTGCGCCAGAGGGCATCTGATATCCATATTGAAGCACTTGAAAAGAAAGTCAGGGTGAGGTATCGTATTGACGGCTCCCTGTATGAAAAGATTACATATAATATAAAGCTGCTTCCGGCTATTGTGGCAAGGTTAAAGATTACCGGGGGCATGGATATTTCCGAAAAGAGAAAGCCGCAGGATGGCCGTATTACAACTTTTGTGGATGGCAGGGAGTACGATATCCGTGTATCTATCCTGCCAACTGTTTTTGGGGAAAAGGTGGTAATGCGTATTACCAATAAAAATGCCCTTACAAAGGATAAGTCGGAACTGGGCTTCCCGGCGTATGAACTGGAGCGGTTTGACCACATTTTGAAAAACCCCCACGGCATTATCCTGGTAACTGGTCCTACCGGTAGCGGTAAATCCACCACGCTTTACACAGCGCTTAGTGAATTAAATACAGAAGCTGTTAATATAATTACAGTAGAAGACCCGGTGGAAGCAAATGTTGCCGGTATCAATCAGGTACAGACTAACGTGAAAGCAGGACTTACCTTTGCCAGCGCCCTGCGTTCCATTCTCCGTCAAGATCCCGATATCATTATGATTGGAGAAATTCGTGACGGCGAGACGGCGCAGATTGCGGTACAGGCTTCTATTACCGGGCATTTGGTAGTAAGCACGCTCCATACTAACTCGGCAGCATCTACCATTACCCGTTTGGCGGATATGGGCATTCCGCCTTATATGATTGCAGATTCCACTGTGGGCATTATTGCCCAGCGTCTTGTGCGCAGGCTCTGCCCCAAGTGCAAGCGGCCAAGGCTTGCCAATCAGGAAGAACTGGAGCTGCTTTTGCTGGAAGGCCATGAAGTTACCATATATGAACCGGTAGGATGTCCGTCATGTGACAACAATGGCTATAGAGGCCGTATAGGTGTATATGAAATAATGGAAGTGACTCCTGAGGTAAAGAAGATTATTGCCAAGGGAGGCGATGCAGAGCAGATAAAGCAGGCGGCATTGATAGACGGTATGCACACCTTGCGTATGGCTGCTACGGATTATGTGTTACAGGGGATTACATCAATTTCAGAAATGATCAAGGTTTCTTTCGAGATGTAGTGGATGTAAAATAGAAATTGCGATTAGGAGGGAAACGGATTGGCTACATATTCTTACACCGCCGTAGACAAGGCGGGGAAACAGTCAAAAGGCTCTATTGAAGCGGATACGCTGGAAAAGGCGCGAAGCCTTATTAAAAATGATGGGCTGGTGCCGGTAGAGTTAAAGGAACAGGGATTGCTGGACAAAGACATTGATTTGGCAATATTCAAGAAAAAGGTCAAAATAAGGGATTTAAGTATTTTTTGTCGGCAGTTCGTCAGCATGCACAGAGCAGGTGTGACCATTTTGGAGTCCCTGCGGATGTTAGTAGAGCAGACGGAAAATGATACTTTAAGAGAGGCGGCTCAGGAGGCTTATCTGGGAGTGCAGAAAGGTGAGCCGTTAGCACAGTCCATGGCAAAGTCTCCCAAAGTGTTTCCGAAACTTTTGATTCATATGGTAACTGCCGGTGAGGCATCCGGAAGTCTGGATATTGCTTTTGAACGTATGGCGGAGCAGTTTGAAAAATCAGCCAAGCTGCAGTCTTTGATTAAAAAGGCTATGGTTTATCCTATTGTGATTGCAGTGGTTGCGGTTGTGGTAGTTATTGTAATGTTGACATATGTAGTCCCGAACTTCATGGGCATGTTTGCGGATATGGATATTGACATGCCGGCTATTACATTGGCGGTAGTGGCTGCCAGCGAGTTCATGCAGAGAAGATGGTATATTGTTGTGGCAGTTCTTCTTGCCGTGGTAGGATTCGTTGTATGGTTCAAGAAGCAGCCTGTAGGCGAGGCATTGTTTGCAAAAGCAGCTATCAAGCTGCCGCTGTTTGGTACTCTTACCACAAAGTCCAGTGCAGCCAAGCTGGCAAGGACTTTATCCACCATGCTGGCGGCAGGTATCCCTATGCCGGAGGCGGTGGAAATTACAGCGGGCACTATCAATAATCTGTTTTACAGAGAAGCTTTGCAGGAAGCGCGGAATGATGTTATGCAGGGAATTCCTCTTTCCCAGCCTCTTGAAAAATGCGGATTGTTTCCTCCTATGGTCTATCATATGACCCGTATCGGTGAGGAAACTGGTAATGTAGAGGAAATGCTTGACAAACTGGCGGATTATTATGAAGAAGAAGTAGAAGTTGCCACACAGTCGCTGATGGCGGCTTTAGAGCCTATGATGATTATTATAATGGCGGCAGTATGCGGTGTTATTATCGGTGCGGTAATGGCTCCTATGGCGGCTATGTACGAAGGTCTTGAGAATTTATAGGCATAGGTTTATAAGGGGGAAGCTATGAAAGAGCATGATAAAGAGCATGATAACAAAGGTTTTTCCTTAGTAGAGCTAATTGTGGTGGTTGCCATTATAGCAGTCCTTATAGGAGTGCTGGCGCCCCAGTATATTAAATACGTAGAAAAGTCCAGAGTTTCCAAGGATGTGGAGACGGCAGATACATTGCTTGGTGTTGGATATCTGGCAGTTTCGGATGAGGATTATTTTGCTGATATTAGTATAGGAAGCAAGATTATTTTTACCAAAAACGGCATTTCCATAGATCCGGCAGGAGATGTTACATTGACCAGTGCTATGAATGAGTATGTAGACAACTGGCAGAACTATAAAGTGCAATCAAAAGCTTATTCATCCCAAAAGTATGTGGTGGAATTTCGGGGCGGCGTTGCCGGAAGTACTTTTCAGGTAACGGGGAACTGGCAGCCTAATCCATGAATTAGACATCCTGCATAGGGGAAGGG